>CAKOVA010000084.1 GCA_934120735.1 uncultured Prevotella sp. | reverse complement strand
GTATGGGCATCAGTCATCGCGCCAAGCATTTCCCTCACCAGCTCTCGGGCGGTCAGCAGCAGCGTGTAGCCATTGCCAGAGCCGTGGTGTTCGGACCGAAACTGATTCTCGCCGATGAGCCGACAGGTAATCTCGACTCGAAAAATGGTGCCGAGGTGATGGGCCTACTCACCGAACTCAACCGTGAGGGAACCACCATCGTCATGGTTACTCACAACGAGCATGATGCCTCCATCGCCCATCGCATCGTTCGACTGTTCGACGGACAGATTGTAGGTTGATTCAGGAGCAAAGCGTAAGCAAGCCAGGTGGCTCGGCAGGCTGCTTTGGCAGAACGTGCTTACGCTTTGCACCTATTGCTTTTTTGGACAGCATCCATATCGTCCGTGGTCAACGAATCCGTTGTTTTTGTCCTATCGTTTTACCCAAAAACGACCATCGAAAATCTTCAAAATAGAAAAAATCAATAGGCAAGCGGTAGACAAAAGTACACTTATCTGAACAAAATAAGCATTGTTTTTAGGTTAGAGCATTGACTTTACACACTTAGAACCATCTTTTTGAGGTGTTATTCACATGCTATTACAACCTAAAAGCATGCATATTCGATGCTAATCTCTATGCTTTTGCCATAAAAAAGTGGTGAAAATAAGAAAGAAAAGAGGTGACTTATGTATAATGTCTTTAATAACAATGAATTACGAACGTCGCTCATATTTGGCGTATTTGCGAACAATTGTATCGTTGGTGGTCTACACGCGAATTATGAGAGGTACTTTGTCAATAAAATTCAGCGTCAATCATCGTTGCAACCAATGTAGCCCCGATTTTATATACGCTGCTTGATGGGTGGTTTTCGAGATAAATAGTTCATTCTTCAGTGACAGCTCCGTGTAGGTTCGTGAGCCATACAGACAGGTAAATAGTTTCTTGCTGTCTGCAACGATGTGCGATAATCCATTGATATGTAATTTGATATATATCAAGAAAAGGTGCGTTTTTAGGATAGAAAAGCCTTAGTTGCTTGCAATATAAGGAGATAAGCTCTATCTTTGCATCGTGTTTTTCATGGTATTAGATTTAAGGTTAACAAAGATTGGACTACAGCGGTAGTCCTTTTTTTTTATTTTTCTCCATCGGTTCCTGTTGATGAACAGGTTCAGTTATTGTTGGCCCAACCGTTTATGGAGGGGGCAGTGAAGTCAATTGTGTTTCTGTCTTTCCAACGTGTCATCCAAGCATATTTGCTCTTATTCATAAGCTGTATTTGTTGTGCTCATCAGGGTTTCTATTTCATTTTTCAATCTTGATGGGAGGATATTTAATTAAAAAATAGACTAAAAACTTGCGTATTGATAAAAATACACTAAATTTGCACAGTTTTAATAATCGTTGTCGCTTATAATTCGAAAGAGGGGCAGCTGAGAAACACGGAACGAGTGGGAACAACAGTGGTACTCGTAGTTAACCTGAAACCTTTAAATTTAAATAATATGAATAACAACCAGGAAAGCAAAATGACTTTCGTTGAGAAGTTACAAAATGCGCCGAGTATGATCAAACGGATTATCAGTACGCGTCAGTTTTGGGTAGAATTAGTCATCATGACGGTGGGAATGTTTGTAGCTGCCATGGGTGTGTACTTTTTCTTGATACCCAGTAAACTCATTGTAGGCTCTATTACGGGTTTGTCCTTGGTACTTGCCAAGTTGCTGCCTTTTGTGTCTGTGGGCACGATGATATTTATCATTAATGCAATATTGTTGGTGCTTTCGTTTCTGCTCATTGGTAACGAGTTTGGTGCCAAGACCGTTTATACCGCGTTGATATTAGGACCCATGATAGACTTTCTCGGTTCTATCGTTCCTATGAATGATTCTCTCTTCACCACTTATGTTGCCGGAGAAGCCGTTGCCAATCCTTGGTTTGACCTTCTCTGCTTCGTTCTCATCCTGAGTGCCTCACAAAGTATCTTGTTCAGTATCAATGCTTCTACTGGTGGGCTGGATATTCTTGCGAAGATTTTCAACAAGTATCTCCATGTTAAGCTCGGTACTGCCGTGATGTTAGCAGGAGGTGCTATTTGTTGTACGGCTTTTGCTATCAATCCGGTCGATTTAGTTATAATTGGTTTAATTGGAACATGGCTCAATGGTTTGATACTGAACCATTTTATGTCGGATATCAATTCGAAGACTCGTGTGTATATCATCTCCAAAGATTACCAGAAAATAGTGGATTTTGTCGTTCATACCATTCGTCGTGGTGTGACCCTGCACGAGGTGATAGGCGGCTACTCAAATGAGAAGCAAATACAGTTGGAAATTGTGTTGACAAAAGAAGAATTCTCTACTTTGATTGATTTCATGAGTAAAGAAAGACTTAAAACATTTATTACCTCAGATACCGTGAGTGAAGTATATGGTCTGTGGAATAAGAAAGGACTGTTGCGAACGAGCAATTATTGATACCGTCATGTCTTTGTTGAAAAGAAGCATGACAGTTGCTGCTGTGAAAATATGAAGTATAATTGAAATCTACTATGAAATCAAAGATATATCTGCTTTTGCTGACATTCTATGCTATGGGGCTCTATGCGCAAGAGTCACGGCATGTAAATCTGTCTGTTGAAGCACGAGCCGACTATCAACGTGAATCGATTGACGGTGTGAAAAACAATGATAAAACAGGTTTTAAGGGAAACATTTTCAACCTTATTATCAATGGCAACATCTCACCGAAGTTCTCTTTTAAATATCGGCAACGACTGAATGGTATTAACAAGGAATATACATTCTTTGATGCTACCGACTGGCTCTTCCTTACTTACCACGCAAACCAAAATTGGACACTCTCTGGTGGTAAGTGGGCGGTGCTATGTGGACCGTGGGAGTTCGATCCAGCCCCTATCGATTGTTTTCAACTCTTTGAATTCTGTTACAACTTTCCCTGCTACGAGTGGGGACTGTGGTTGGGTTATCAAACCACAAATCAAAAAGACCAATTCTTTTTGCAAATGGTGGAAAGTCCGTTTCAAAAGGTGTATAAACAAAATAGTGGCATATCTTCCGAGATGTATGCCTACAACCTGATATGGTATGGAAACCATGGTATGTTACACACCGATTGGTCGGTCAACTTTATGGAGTATGCGCCAGGGAAATTTATCAACTACCTTTCTTTTGGTAATCGTTTCGATGTGGCAGACAATCTGCAAATAGGCGTGGATTACATGAACCGTGCCACCACGGGGCAGACCTTCTTTTTCAAGGATTGCTCCATGACCGCTCGTGTAGATTACCAGCCTACACCACAGGTTAACCTTTGGGCTAAGGCAAGTTACGACGTGAATCATGCTGGCGTAGACACCAATCCCGAGGCATCTGCTCCCTTGGATGAACCCGATCAACAGAAAGCCGAGCAATCCAAACCTCGCGCTGACCTGGCTTTGTATGAAGGAACCGAAATCACACGCGTTGGTGCAGGATTAGAATACTATCCACTAAAAAATAAGAAAGTGCGTCTACATGCCAATTATAGTTACTGCTTTGGTAAGAATACCAATTCAGCTGGCTACCTGCAAGATAAACATTCTATTCTTGACCTTGGCATTACTTGGCGAATGAATGTAATCAAGTAATTGTAAATCTTTCATAAGAGAAACGAGGAAAAGAGTTCTTTATGAGTTAAAATCTTGGCATTTTAGAAGAAAAGGATTAATTTTGCAAACAGAAAGTTTGAGATAAAACGAAAGCTGTAAATAGGCCTTTTGCGAATAGAATAGCAGTATCTCAATTCATTTTTTGTTTAATAATTATCAACTTAATGCTTAAAAGATTTTTTCGTCATCAAGATAAATCATTATTCTTAGTCATCTGTGCAGGTTTCATGTTATCAACCACGCCCGTGGAAATGCGTGCAGCCTGTCAAATTTGGCCCTTCACTAAAAAGAAGAAACCGGTAGAGAAACCCATTTCAACCTATAAACGTCTCACGGGACGCGACTCGGTTGAGATGAAGGGCGTCTTTAATGTCATCAAGAAAGGTGATACCATTTATTACGAGATTCCCACCAAGTTGATGGGAAGAGAGTTCCTGGTGGTGAACCGATTACAGCAGGTTCCCTCGGAATTGAATGAGTCGGGGGTGAACAAAGGCATCAATTATGAAAATCAGACCGTGCGGTTTGAGTGGGCGAAGAAGCAGAAACGACTCATTGTGCGCCAACAACGCATCACGCCCGAAGTGCCCGTGTATGCAGCTATGGCACGGTCGGTGAAGGATAATTACATTGATCCCATCATCGCTAGCTTGAAGATTGAGGCGGTACCAAGTGACTCTTCCACCCTTATCGTGAAAGTGAACGACTTGTACAACGGCAAGGAGAACTGCTTGAACGACGTGTTCAACAACATTAATCTGGGCACCAGCCCCACTGCAGACTTGTCGCGCATACTCGATGTCAAGGCTTTTAAGAACAATGTGACAGCCACATCAGAGTTAACTACCACGGTTCACGAGGGCAACAGTAAGGTGAATGTCACGGTGGTGGTAAGTTCTTCGCTCTCTCTCTTGCCCCAATATCCCATGCAAGGGCGTGAGGAAGATGCCCGTGTGGGCTTCTTTACCACGTCAAACCTTCGTTACGACGACTATCAGCACAAAGTAGAGCATAAGCACTATGTGACGCGTTGGCGGCTTGTCCCTTCCGATACAGCCGCTTATATGCGCGGTGAACTGGTAGAACCGCAAACTCCCATCGTTTTTTATATTGACCAAGCCGTACCCAAACACTTGCGCCCCTATATAAAGAAAGGTATGACCGACTGGAATAAAGCTTTCGAACGAGCCGGTTTCAAGAATGCGGTGCAGGTGTTCGACTATACAGACAGTCTGGCTCAGGTGGGCGACGACATGGGCTATTCGGTGCTGACCTATTCCGCATCAACCAAGGCCAACGCCATGGGACCATCGGTCATCGACCCCCGAACGGGTGAGATATTAGAGGCAGACATCATCTGGTGGCACAATGTGCAGTCGCTCATCAGCGAATGGATCATGGTGCAGACGGGCGCACAGAACCCCGAAGCACGCTCTTTGCGACTGCCCGAAGAACTTATTGGCGACGCGGTGCGCTTCGTAGCGTGCCACGAGGTGGGCCACTCTTTGGGTCTTCGTCATAACATGATTGCGTCTAACGCTTATCCTACCGATTCTCTTCGGTCGGCAAGTTTTACCGCGCGAATGGGCGGAACGTCGGCGTCCATCATGGACTATGCCCGCTTTAACTATGTAGCCCAGCCGGGTGATGGGGTGAAAGTGATGTCACCCAATATCGGTCCTTACGACCTCATGGCCATTGAGTGGGCCTATCGCTGGTATCCAAAGGGAACCAATGAGAAGAAAAAGCTAAACGATTTCTTGAAAAAACATACGGGCAAGTTGTACAAATATATGGAGGCGCAGTCGCAACGAACAGCCATCGACCCTCGTGCATTGAGCGAAGATTTGGGTGATGATGCTGTGAAATCGGCTCGGTATGGCATTGCCAACCTCAAGCGCATCATGCCCAACATCGTCAAGTGGACCACCACCGGCGAACCCGGGCAAGACTACGATGAGGCTTCCAACCTTTATTCGGCGGTGATTTATCAATGGAGCCTGTACCTGTATCATGTCATGGCCAATGTGGGTGGCATGTACTTGGAGAACCTCACGGTTGGTGACGGGCAGACATCATTCCACTTTGTCGAGAAAAACAAGCAGCGTGAGGCCTTACAATTCTTGCTGGATGAGGTGCTGACCCATCCCAAATGGCTGTTTGACACCCCGCTCTCCAAGCTTACTTACATACAACGTAAGACGCCATTGGGTGTTGAAGAGCAACAACCCAACTACATGTTGAAAAATCAACAGAACTATATTCTGTGGGATTTGCTGAACAATGAGCGCATCATCCGCATGTATGAAAACGAATATGAAAATGGCAAGGCGGCCTTCACCGCAGCCACTTTCATGGACATGTTGCATCGCCACATCTTCAAATCTACTCTTTCGGGCAAGTCACCCGATTTGTTGGAGCGCAATCTACAGAAGAGTTTTATTGACGCTTTGATTACTGCGGCTGCTGAAAATGAAGGGGTGAAGATTAACAAAAAACTGTATGAAGGCGACATATTCGCAGATGCCCAGCGGCATTTGGCCTGCGAGCGTGACAATTATTTGAGCAGTAAGTCCAGGATAGTCATGCTCACCAATGGACAGGTGAGCCGCAACAGCGATGCCTTGAGCCTGAAGCGTGGCGAGATGATTCGTGTGATGAAGTTGTTGAAAACTCGCATGGGTGGAGCCAACTTGGCGGCACGACTTCACTACGAGGACATGATTTTGCGCATACAGACAGGCTTAGGCCTAACAAAATAAGTATAATAACACAATCAAGATGAAGAAAATTTATACAATACTCCTTCTTATGCTATGCGCCTTGCAAGGCTTTGCACAAGAAAGAATCATCACCGGAACCGTGAAGGACGGTGACCTCAAGGACGAACCGCTTATTGGAGCCACCATCAGCAAGGGTAGTGGCAAGGTGAGTAGCGGTACCATTACCGACTATGATGGTAAGTTTAAGCTACCTGTTGATAAGTCAACAAAGGAGATAACCGTTAGTTATATTGGCTACACCACGCAAACCATTAAGTTGAAGGCGGGTGTCAATCATTATGAAATCGTGTTGATGCCAGACGCACATTCCATCAACGAGGTGGTGGTGACGGGTTACCAGCGCATTGACAGACGCAAGTTGACGGCGGCAGTCACCACCGTTGACATCTCTGACAAGGCTGTGGGAGCGGTGAAGAACATCGACCAAGCCTTGGCAGGACAGATTGCTGGACTGTCTACAGTAAGCAGTTCGGGTGCTCCGGGCGCACCAGTGAAGATTCGTATTCGTGGTACCGCCTCCATCAATGGCACGCAAGAGCCACTGTGGGTGTTGGATGGTATTCCTTTGGAGGGTACGGATATCCCGTCTATGGAGAACCTGAACGACATCGACGACATGTATCAAACGTCCATCGCAGGTATCAATCCCTCAGACATTGAGAACATCACGGTGCTGAAAGATGCTGCCGCCACAGCCATTTATGGTGCCCGTGCTGCCAATGGAGTGATAGTCATCACCACCAAGAAAGGCAAGGAAGGCAGACCAGTTATTAACTTTTCTGCCAAATATACCTACAGTCCGAAGTTGAATATTGACCGTCTGAACTTGTTGAATGCTGACGAAAAGGTGGATTTAGAGTTAGGCTTGTTAGCTTCAGACTACACCTATCGTGAACATAAAGGTGAGGTGGCGAACATTCTGAAAAAACTCAACGAGACTGAGGTATATAAAAGAGAAGGCAGGAATGCGCTTTCTGCATTGGCACAAACGCAGATCAATGCACTTCGCAACATCCATACCGATTGGAACGACATCCTTTTCCGCCATGCCATGAACCAAGAATACAATGCCAGTATTGCAGGTGGGAGCAACCGTTCGGGCTATTATACATCAGTGGGTTA
>CAKOVA010000083.1 GCA_934120735.1 uncultured Prevotella sp. | reverse complement strand
CTGCTTGCGCCGATGGTACTGCAATGCAATGCGGGAGAGTAGGTAGCCGCCTTTTTTCAAATAGAAGCCTTCAGGACTGAAAAGCCCTGGAGGCTTTTTTGATATTAGGCCAATAAGGCTTATTAGGCTAATTGGGCCAATTGGGCTAATTGGGCTAATTGGGCTAATTAGGCTAATTAGCCTAATTAGCCTAATGATACCATACAATATTTACTTGGTTCATCCGTTGTAACACTATGCAATGGACAGACCGAATTAGACAGGTAAAGCTTATCCTCGTTGTGGCCGCTATACTTATAGCGGTGGTGTCGCTTGTGGTTTCTCATTACCTCATCAGAGACCTCGAGAACGAAGAGCGCAACAAGATGGAAGTATGGGCCGAAGCTATGCGCACACTCAACCAGGCGGATGAGAACACAGATCTGAACCTGGTGTTGAAGGTGCTCAACGAGAACCATACCATTCCTGTCATCGTCATGGATCCGATGGGTGAAGTGCAGACCTATCGCAACATTAGCCTTGACAACCGGTCAGGAGAGAACAGCACGGCTTACCTCAAGACCCTGGGCAATCGTCAAAAAGCAGCCAACCACTATATTCGTATTTCTTTGAACGACCAGGTGAAAGACGATTACATTGACGTTTGCTACGACGACTCGCTGATGCTCAAGCGATTGGCGTCTTATCCTTACGTGCAGTTGGGCGTGGTGCTCATCTTCGCCGTGGTGGTGATTTTTGCTTTGCTCACCTCTAAACGTGCCGAACAAAACAAGGTTTGGGTGGGACTGTCGAAAGAAACTGCTCACCAGTTGGGCACCCCCATCTCCAGCCTGATGGCTTGGACGGAAATTTTGAAGGAGAATTATCCTGACGATGCACTGATTCCCGAAATGGAACAGGACGTGAAGCGGCTGCAATTAATTGCCGACAGGTTCTCGAAAATCGGTTCGATGCCCGAATTGGAGCCGTACAGCTTGCGTGAGGTGATGCGCCATGTGATATCTTACATGAGCCGCCGCACATCGCAGGGCATCCAAATCGTAACCCAGTTACCCGAAAACGCAGACGAACTGATGGTGCGGATGAATCCCGCACTCTTTGAGTGGGTTATCGAGAATTTGTGTAAAAATGCTGTCGATGCCATGGGTGGAGAGCACGGACGAATCACCATCCGTGTGCAAGACGCCGTTGGGAAGGTCGTTGTAGAGGTGTCTGATACAGGGAAAGGCATCAGGAAAAAAGATATCAGAAATGTTTTTCGTCCCGGCTTTACCACCAAGAAACGTGGTTGGGGCCTGGGACTTTCGTTGGCCAAACGCATCATCGAAGAGTACCATCGAGGTAAAATATGGGTCAGCAACTCGGAATTGAACAAGGGGACAACTTTCAGGATTGAGCTGAAGAAATGATTTTTTTATGTGTAACTTGTCCACATGTCGGAAAATATTTGTAACTTTGCACTCCAAAGTATAATTATGCGCGATTTAAAGCCGTTTAAGATTGACTTGAAAGCTTTGACCGATCAGGTTGCGACCTATGAGTTCAAGCTTGACGATGCGTATTTTGAAGCTATCGAGGCTCCTGACATCCAAAAAGGCAATCTTTCTGTCGCACTGTCCATACGCAGGATGGCCGGCAGTTTTGAGTTCACGTTCCATATCCAGGGGTTCGTCATCGTGACCTGTGATTTGTGTCTTGATGAAATGCAACAACCCATCGATACGGAAAATAAGCTCATGGCGAAATTTGGCGAAGAATACTCAGACGATGATGACCTAATCGTAGTGCCTGAGCGCGAAGGCGTGCTCGACATCTCGTGGTTCATCTATGAATTTATAGATCTCAGCGTCCCCATCAAGCATGTGCATGCACCTGGAAAATGCAATGCTGTGATGACGAAAAAGCTGCAAGAGCTTTCGGCTACCCGAAGTAGTTTAGAGGACGGTGAAGAGGCTGTGAATCCGCGCTGGGCTGGATTGGAAAAATTAAAAACAATAATTAAAGATTAAAAGAAAATGGCACATCCTAAAAGAAGACAGTCGAAGACTCGTACACTGAAAAGAAGAACTCATGATAAGGCTGTAGCTCCTACATTGGCAGTTTGCCCTAACTGTGGCGCATACTATGTTTACCACACTGTTTGTCCTACTTGTGGATATTACAGAGGTAAAGTTGCGATTGAAAAGGAAGTAGCTGAATAATGGGAAAAATCAACGCGATTATTACCGGCGTTGGGGGATACGTTCCTGACTATGTTCTCGACAACGAGGAACTCTCACGAATGGTTGACACCAGCGACGAATGGATTACTACTCGTGTTGGTATCAAAGAACGCCGCATCCTGAAGGAAGAAGGCCTCGGAACCAGTTACTTGGCGCGTAAGGCTGCTAAGCAGTTGATTCAGAAAACCGGGGTAGATCCCGACACCATCGACGCACTCATTGTTGCAACGACAACGCCCGACTACAAATTTCCTTCCACGGCATCCATCGTGTTGGGTAAGCTGGGACTGAAAAACGCTTTCGCCTATGATTTGGAAGCAGCTTGTTGCGGGTTTATGTATGCGCTGAGCACGGCCAGTAGCTTTGTGGAGAGTGGGCGTTGTAAGAAGGTGATTGTCATCGGAGCGGATAAGATGTCATCGCTCGTCGATTACCAAGATCGACAGACTTGCGTTCTCTTTGGAGATGGCGCAGCTGCCGTTTTGGTAGAAGCATCCGAGGACGGAGAGCTGGGCATGCAGGACATGTTCTTCCGTACTGATGGTAAAGGACTTCCATTCTTGCACATGAAGGCTGGTGGTAGCGTTTGTCCTGCCTCACACTTCACGGTTGACCATCATCTGCACTACCTCTATCAAGAGGGACGGTCGGTGTTCCGCTATGCGGTGACCGACATGAGCAACGACGTGTTGGAGATTATGAAGCGTAATAACCTTTCGGCAGGTGATGTGGATTGGGTAGTACCTCATGAGGCCAACTTGCGCATCATTGAGGCTGTGGCCAAACGCGCTGAGCTCCCGATGGACAAGGTGGCTATCAACATTCAGCACTATGGCAATACCAGTGCCGCAACCATTCCGTTGGCTCTTTGGGACTATGAAAGCAAACTGAAGAAGGGTGACAACATCATCTTCACCGCTTTCGGAGCCGGATTCGTACACGGAGCTTCATTCTTCAAGTGGGCTTACGATGGCGCTGACGCCGTGACGAGTAAATAACGAATTGTGAAATTCCAGAATAAGAAAGCGCATCCTTTCAACGTAAAGAATGCGCTTTTTTCTTCTCAAACCAGTAGCAGCTTATGCACAAGGCAGGTTTTGTAAACATTGTGGGCAACCCAAACGTGGGCAAGTCGACGCTGATGAACCAGTTGGTGGGCGAGCGCATCTCCATTGCGACGTTCAAGGCCCAGACCACCCGGCATCGAATCATGGGAATCGTGAATACCGACGACATGCAGATTGTGTTCTCAGACACCCCGGGCGTGTTGAAACCCAATTACAAGATGCAGGAGTACATGCTGGCTTTCTCTGAATCGGCCCTGGCCGACGCTGACATCCTGTTGTATGTAACCGATGTGGTGGAAGACCCGGAGAAGAATGCCGACTTTCTTGAAAAGGTGAGGTCGATGACCATTCCGGTTATCTTGGTCATCAATAAGATTGATGCGAGCAACCAAAAGACAGTTGGCCAGCTGGTGGAGAAGTGGCATGCGCTGCTGCCCAATGCCGAGATTCTTCCCATCTCGGCTGCTAATAAGTTTGGTGTGGACATGCTGCTCAAACGCATTCAGGAACTCCTTCCCGACAGTCCTCCTTATTTTGACAAGGACCAACTGACGGACAAGCCCGCCAAATTCTTTGTCAGTGAGATCATCCGCGAGAAGATTTTGCTGTATTACGACAAGGAAATACCTTATTCGGTGGAGGTGAGGGTAGAGCAATTCAAAGAGTCGGCCAAGCAAATTCACATCAACGCGGTGATCTATGTAGAGCGCGAGTCGCAGAAAGGCATCATCATAGGTCATCAGGGCGTGGCACTGAAGAAGGTTAGCACCGAGGCTCGCAAGACCTTGGAGAAGTTTTTTGACAAGAAGGTGTACCTCGAAACCTTTGTCAAGGTGGATAAAGACTGGCGCAGCTCGCAGAAAGAACTTAGTAGCTTCGGGTATAATCCGGAGTGAGGAGGAGCCTCCCCCAGCCCCTCCGAAGGAGGGGAGCAGGCTATCGAGGAGAAAGAAATTCTTAACGTGCAGATAAAAATATACTCTCAGTAATCAGCTCCCCTCCTTGGGAGGGGCCGGGGGAGGCTTTAATATACTCTCAGTAATCAGCTCCCCTCCTTGGGAGGGGCCGGGGGAGGCTTTAATATAACTCACTATGACACACTCCCCTCCTTCGGAGGGGTTGGGGGAGGCTTTTTTTCAATATGGCAAAATTAGTAGCAATCGTTGGACGTCCCAATGTAGGTAAGTCCACATTATTTAACCGTTTAACACAGTCGCGCAAGGCGATTGTAAGTGATACTGCCGGCACCACCCGCGACCGCCAGTATGGAAAATGTAGTTGGAACGGACGTGAGTTCTCCGTGGTGGATACCGGAGGATGGGTGGTCAACTCGGATGATGTCTTTGAAGACGCCATCCGCAGGCAGGTTATCGTGGCTACCGAAGAGGCCGACTTGGTGCTCTTCATGGTGGATGTGAAAAACGGATTGACCGACTGGGATGCCGATGTGGCGCAGATTTTACGTCGAACCCAGTTGCCCGTCATTCTGGTGGGCAACAAGGTAGACAACAGTGCCGAGTATTATACGGCGGCCGAGTTTTATCGGTTGGGCCTGGGCGAGCCACAGTGCATCAGTGCTGCCACAGGTGGCGGTACGGGTGATTTGCTGGATTTGGTGTTGGAAAAGCTGCCGGCGGATGACAAGGAAGTGCTGGAAGAAGACATTCCCCGTTTTGCCGTCGTGGGCCGACCCAATGCTGGCAAGAGCAGTCTCATCAATGCCTTCATCGGTGAGGACCGCCACATCGTGACCGAAATAGCCGGCACCACGCGTGACAGCATCTACACGCGGTTTGATAAGTTTGGATTTGACTTCTACCTGGTCGATACAGCCGGCATCCGTCGAAAGAATAAAGTTTCCGAAGATCTTGAGTTCTATTCGGTGATGCGCAGCATCCGCAGCATTGAGAACAGTGACGTTTGCATCCTCATGATTGATGCCACACGAGGCATCGAGTCGCAGGACATGAACATCTTCCAGCTCATTCAGAAGAACCATAAGTCGTTGGTAGTGGTGGTTAACAAATGGGACTTGGTGGAGGATAAGGATCACAAGGTCATCAAGACCTTCGAGAACGCCATCCGTGAGCGCATGGCCCCCTTCGCAGACTTCCCCATCATCTTCGCTTCTGCCCTCACCAAGCAGCGCATCTTCAAGGTGCTGGAAACGGCTAAGCAGGTGTACCTCAACCGTAAGTTGCGTATCGGAACCTCCAAGCTCAACGAGGTGATGCTGCCCATCATCGAGGAAACACCACCGCCATCCATCAAGGGAAAGTACATCAAGATAAAATATTGCACGCAGTTGCCCAACACGCAAATCCCTTCGTTTGTGTTCTATGCCAATCTGCCTCAGTATGTGAAGGAGAACTATCGTCGGTTCCTGGAAAACAAGATACGCGAGAACTGGACGTTGACGGGCTGTCCCATCCATGTGTTTATTCGACAGAAGTAATTTTTTGACGGGAGCTTCTTTTCTCGGGAGTAATTGGGAGTAAATTGAAGTTAGCAGGAGTTAATGGACAAATGCTTTTTAGTGGGAGTTATTGGGAGTAAATAAGGAGTAAACTGGAGATAATGGACAAATGTTTTTTTATTGGGAGTAATTGGGAATAAACTGGAGTTAATGGACTAATGTCTGCTAACTCCCCCATAACTCCAGTTACCTCCTGTTAACTCCCTGTTAAAAATACAATATCTCAATATTTAGGTAGAAATAAAAGAATAGATGAAGAAAGTAAAAACATGCTCCTTCTATGGGTGTCAGAAAATAATCGTCCTATGTGTACAGGTGATGATCTTGTTAGGAACCTCAGCGGCCTTTGCGCAGCATAAGGCTATAGTGAAGAAAGTTTTTAAGGTACCTCAACGAATGTGTGTGTTAGAACCTGTTATTTCAGATGCACGCATAGAAAAGATGAAGAAAGAGGCAAGCAATGAAGATGATTTTTATGTTGTGGCCGATGACGTGAACTATTATCTTTACCAGGCTGGGGAATTTATCAAAAGACACGGACAAAAAGCCATTCTCGTACCAGCCACCTATACTGACATCCTGTTTCCCAATGGTGAGATAATCCAAGCTGATACGATAGCGTTTGGTAGCATGATTCTTTATAAGCCGGGCAAGAATCCTCAAGTGGTCAGTTCTGTGGATATCGCTGAAGCATATAAATCATACTTCGCCCCAGTTAAGAGGAAACGGCGTAGATAAACTTTTGGTGCATCTTTTACTGACATCTTTGGTTCTTTTCTGTGCTTTCAAATAATTTTAGTACTTTTGTCGGTATCAAAAGAACAGAGAACGAAACCAAATGATAATGCGCAAACTACTCTATATAGCCTTATTTATGGCTGTCGCAGCCTGCACTTCCAAAGGCGTAGACCAAGGTGAGGTGGCCGCACGTGCAGCCAAGGAATACTACGGATATTTGCTTCAAGGAGATGTTGCCTCGTTCGTGGACGGGCACTACCGTCCAGACAGCATTCCTGACACCTATCGGGAACAGCTCATCACTAATACCAAGATGTATGTGAACCAGCAAAACGAAGAGCATCGCGGCATCAAGGACATTCGTATCGTAGATGCCAAAACCGACATGCAGAAACATGCTGCCAATGTCTTCCTGGTGCTTAGCTTCGGTGACAGCACCAGTGAAGAAATTGTGGTTCCGATGGTGGAAAGCGATGGCGTGTGGTACCTGAGGTAATCCATCATTTACTTCATTTTCATACTCATTCCAGATATCACTTTTAACGATTTTATAGTTCTTAATGAGTCTTCCAAAAAGTGATGAAACGTTTCGTTTTGTTCTAAACATAGCAGCAAGCCAAGGCTTGCTTTTTTTTATTTCAACCTATAGATTTTTACTCCATCGTGAGAAAACACATAAAAAGCTCAACATTTTTTCTGGTTATGACACAATATGGCAACACGCCCCTATAATTTTGCGCTTAGTAAATCATAAATCCCGTGCAAAAGTAAATAATTTGTTAATCAATATTGTGCGACATTGTATAAACAGATACAACCAAGGGGGTGTGTGGTGATTGAAACAAATGGTGCGATTAAAAGATAGAATATAAAAAAATGAGAGGAATCCAATTTTTTCTTGCAAACGTTTTGCAAATCTATAAAAATATTTTATATCTTTGCTATCAGTATGTGAGCAACATAAAAATGTGCGCACGCAATGACAATTCTGTTCAAGGAGTAGAATCTGGTAAATTCAAACTTGAAATTATGAATACGAAGAGTCAGAGCGAGTTCACTGCCAGCATAGGCATGGATTCCTCTTTCGTGTTTTACTTAATTTCGGGTTTACCAGAG
>CAKOVA010000082.1 GCA_934120735.1 uncultured Prevotella sp. | reverse complement strand
CAAACATAAAGTTTTTCGGGCAAAGGTAGTAAAGCTGGAAGCCCACACAAAGGCGGCTAAAGTTGGATGCTTACCATACACTAAGCGGACGAACCTTATCTGGCCCTACTTTCAGACCAATTTACTTTCTTTTCTATCACCAAAACAAACGGGAAGGCACGAAAACAAACGTAACTTTCTGTAAAAACACACATAACTTCCTGTAAAAAAGCGAGCTGGCAACTCAATTTCAGCTATGCCGACCGTTCCAAACCCCGCTTCCGATACATCCAGATTTCAACGCTATTGATGATGTTCTGCCAAAGGATATAACAACCAGGGCCAACGGATGAAATGGGGTTGAGGTAGGAGTAGGCTATCCAGATAGCAAAGGCTGTATTCTTCTGCCCCAGTGCTTGACCGGCATTGACAGTGGCATTGAAATAGTGACCGATGAAACGTCCGACTGAAAACTGTATCACACAGAGTAGCAATCCCAGCAAAGCAATGAGCAAAAGAAAAGGAACGGTTGTCTCTGCATGCACAATATTCTTCATTGTAGTGCCCGTCACAATCATCAAAGAACATCCCCAAAGATAATAAGAAAGGTCTTTTACCCCCACAACCCACCGATGAAACCGATGAAAATAGTGCTTAACGACATAAGCTAACCCCATCGGAACGACCAAAACAAGACACACTTGATTGAGTATTTTCAAGAATGCACCCATAAAAGTAATGTCACTTGTTTTCTCAATTAACGGGAAACAAATGGGAATGAGCAAGGCGGTAATAAAGTTAGATAAGAAGGTATAGGTGGTCATCTCCTCGAGATTGCCACCCAATTTCTGCGTAACCACCGCTGCAGCAGACGCACATGGGCCAATGATGCATGTGAGAAGTGCTTCCATCAGGATGAGACTGTTTCCCTTAAGGCGAAAAGACAGGATGATGGCAATGATGACAAAGACGAATAACACTTGAAAAAAACTCACCCAAAGATGCCACTTGACCGGGATTAAACGCCTGAAATTGACCTTACAAAAGGTCACAAACAAGATTAAAAACATGAACAAGGGCAGAATGGCGTCAAAGAAAGGCGCGAACAAGTTTGCAGCCTTATCCAAAGAGGGGATGAAAGCAAACACAGAATAGGCTGTTACTCCTATCACCATCGATATGGGCAACGTCCAGTTTTTGATAAATCTAATGATACTCATAAGATGTTTAAATTAACCAATACCATCATCTATTGTAAAACAATCACCTACAAACACGGCTGACAAAATCCGCATAAAGCAAGAACACCTGTGCCGAGGGTTGTCTTTTCTTGCGTTTATCACCACCAAACGGGAACGCACCTATCTTAACGCGTCTTTGTTTAGTAACCGCCGTCAACGTCCAAGCGGATTCTCTCATGTGCGTAGTTCGTCCGTTGGCCATCGTGTTATTTCAGTTTTTCGGTACACTCCGGACACAAGCCTTTCAGCACATAATTGATGCTATGCATGGTGAATCCCTCCGGAAGCGGAACCACCGGCACGGCAATGTGCTTGAGACAGAACGTGCGATGGCAGTTTTCACAATAAAAATGCGTATGCTCTTCGTCAATCGAACAGTCGCAATCGTCGTCACAAACAGCGTACTTCAACGCGCCCGAGCCATCATCAATGGCATGAATCAGGCGATGAAGCAGAAACAACGATAAGGTGCGCGATATGGTTGACTTGTCAACAGTGGGTAGATAACGCTCCAAATCGGGCAGCGATACGGCCTCATTGCCACGCATCATCTCACGAAGTATGAGCAACCGGGAGGCCGTTGGCTTGATTTCCCGATGGGTTAACTTTTGTGTGTAATAATCTTCATGTACCATTTTCATGCAAAAATACACACAATTCTCGTATTTTCAAAATTTTAGTGACTACTTTGTATTTCCAAAAACTCATTGAATGATTCTGGGGTTATCAGTTTGTTTTCCTGCCTATTTTTCAGCCGTTCTGTCAGAAAAAATGACAATAAAACGAACAATTAAAAATGATAAAATAGGAAAAAACGCATCATCAGAAATCCATTTGCAATGTGAAAAAGGTTAATGAAATATCACTTTCGTCGCCAATAACATAGCTTTTACCATCCCACCTCAACCCAATTCAACGAAAAATGCATCGCTTTACCGTGCTATCTACATGAGATTGAAGCGCAAAAGCATGGCTATTGGCGGCCAAAAGCAATGCTATTGACCGCAAAGCGCATAGTAAAAGATAGGGAATTTGCGCATAAAACACGAAATAAATTAGCTATCAATACATTACAAAAACGCCGCATATTTTCCGTATTTGCGATCAAGGACATGGTTGGTTGCAAATAAGCGAATCCTGAAGGGGTTGTTGTCAAGAAAAATATCACCTGCACATCACCCGTATGGGCATGACTGAGCAGTTTCAACCGCTGACCATGGGGAAAATTAAGCCTGATACACCTTGCGCACAAAGGCAAGAAAAACAGGGAGCGCAAGCGTCAATAAAAGCAAAAAACAAAGTACAATATTTTGATTTTCAGCCGATTTAAAGTATCTTTGTCATCATTTAAGAGCAAGCGAAATGAAAATAGCATTGATAGGATATGGCAAGATGGGAAAGATGATCGAACAGATTGCCAAGGACAGAGGTCATGAAATCGTGAGTATCATCGACGTACAAAATCAGGAAGATTTTGATAGTGAAGCGTTTGCAAGTGCCGACGTAGCCATCGAGTTCACCTCGCCAACGGCCGCATACGGCAACTATCTGCGCGCATTCGCACACAACGTGAAGGTGGTGAGCGGGTCTACGGGATGGATGAAAGAGCATGGCGAAGACGTAAAGCGACTGTGCAGCGAGGGCGGACAGACGCTCTTTTGGGCATCAAACTTTAGCTTGGGCGTGGCCATCTTCTCGGCCGTGAACCGTTATCTGGCCAAAATCATGAATGATTTCCCACAATATGAGGTGAAAATAGAGGAAACCCATCATGTACATAAACTGGATGCACCCTCCGGAACAGCCATCACGCTGGCCGAAGAAATCATCGATGAAATGGACAGAAAACGCAGTTGGGTGAAAGGAGTGCAGCAGGCTGCTGACGGAAGTAGGTCGGGTTCGGACGACGTGGCGGCCGACCAGCTTCCCATAGACAGCGTACGCCGTGGCGAAGTGCCGGGCATTCATACCGTGACCTACGACTGCGAGGCCGACAAAATCACCATTTCGCACGATGCACACAATCGCACGGGCTTTGCCTTGGGGGCAGTGTTGGCGGCCGAGTACACCGCAACACACACAGGATTGCTCACCACGAGCGACTTATTTAGGTTCTAAGCAATCTTATTTTTGAACAATTAAACATACATCTTGTTATCACTATGATTGATAAACAGAAAGCAAAACTAAATATGAAGGTACAATGGACCAAGTTTATTGTGGTTCTCGCCTTGTATCTTTTGTTTCTATATTGGGTAAAAAGTTGGTGGGGACTGCTGGTGGTTCCTTTCATCTACGACGTATATATCACCAAGAAGATACGCTGGCAGTGGTGGAAAGACGCCGAGGCACCCGTGCGCTTCGTGATGAGTTGGGTAGACGCGCTGGTATTCGCACTGGTGGCTGTGTACTTCATCAACCTGTTTGTTTTTCAGAATTACGTCATTCCATCGTCGTCTTTAGAGAAATCATTGCTTACTGGAGATTATCTTTTCGTGAGCAAGGTGAGCTACGGACCGCGCATTCCGCAAACGCCATTGACCATGCCGCTTACCCAACACACGCTTCCCATCATCAATACGAAGAGCTATATCGAGTTTCCGCACTGGGACTATCGGCGGGTGAAAGGATTGGGTAACGTGAAACTCAACGACATCGTGGTGTTTAATTATCCGGCTGGGGACACTATTTGCACCGAATTGCCCTATCAAACCGAATACTACAGCATGGTGTACGGCTTCGGACAACAGATCTTTGAGCAGAACAACGGGGCGCCTATCGACCTCAACACGCTGAACAAGCAGCAACAACACGACTACTTTGAGCAGGTATATGCCCTTGGAAGACAATATGTAGCCAGCAATCCGGTGGAGTTTGGCTCTATCGACAGCCGCCCTACCGACCGCCGCGAAAACTACGTGAAACGATGCGTTGGACTGCCGGGGCAGACGCTTCAAATTAAAAACCGCATCGTTTACTTGGACGGCAAGCCCAACAAGGAGCCTGACAACGTACAATATACCTATTACATCAAGCTGAAACAGCATATCCCAGACGACCTCATGAAAGAGCTGGGCATATCCATGGAAGACCTTGGCAGCCTGAACCAACGTGGCTGCATGCCGCTGACCAAGGCTACGGCAAAGGCTCTTGCGGCGCGCAAGGACATCGTTGAGAGCATCCGCATCAACACCGATGCCACCGTGGGCGACCTTTATCCACTGAATGCCGTGACGAATTGGACACGCGACAACTACGGCCCGATATGGATTCCGGCCAAGGGAAAAAGCATCAACCTGGACATGAACAACATCGCTGTGTATGAACGTCCCATCCGCGTGTACGAGAACAACGAGCTGAAGATTAAGAACAACCAGATATACATCAACGGACGACTGGCCAAGAGCTACACCTTCAAAATGGATTACTATTGGATGATGGGCGACAACCGTCACAATTCGGCAGACAGTCGCTACTGGGGATTCGTGCCAGAGGATCACATCGTGGGCAAACCCATCTTCATTTGGTGGTCTTCCGACCCTGACCGTAAGGGACTGGGTGGCATCCGTTGGAACCGATTGTTCAACATGGTTGACAACATTAAATAGCAGTATGAACGCCGTCTGACCGCAACAAGCCAGCCGACGGTGAGAAACAAAGCATTTCTTTTGCGAAACCTCTTACAATGGATGTTATCCATCGCTGTTTGCACCATAGTCATGTTGGCTATCCGTGCATACGCCTTTACCATCTTTACCGTACCCGATGAGGGGCTCAAGCCAGTGCTTCGAAAGGGTGACAGGGTGTTGGTAAACAGGCTGGCACGCACTGATTTTAAGCGCGGTGAGGTGGTATTGTTCGGACAGCAACAGCAGGCATTGGGGCAAGTGATGGCGCTTCCCGGCGACACCATTACCGTCAAAGGCGAAAAATATCTCATTCCCAACCACTGCAACGTACACTGTCACTGCGGAACTTGCCAATATCTGTTGCTGGGAATAGGCCGAAAACAGACGCTGGTACAGCATGGTGACATCGCCGGAAAGGCTTATTCGCTGTTCAGATGGAAGCGTTGGCCGCATCTTGAAAAGCATCATGAATAGCGTTCTTCTTTCCTCCACCTACTTTGGTCCCGTGCAGTGGTACCAGAAACTCAATCGTTACGACGTTTGTTACTTGGAAAGTCACGACAACTACGTCAAGCAAACGTACCGCAACCGTTGTAACATCGCCATGACAAACGGCGTTCAGGCGCTGAGCATTCCGGTGGAAAAGTACGATTCCCACAAATGTCCAATGCGCGATATTCGTATCAGCGACCATGCCAACTGGCGTCATCTGCATTGGAATGCACTACAGTCGGCCTACGGTGAGAGCCCTTTCTTTGAGTATTATGCGGACGACTTACACCCTTTTTTCACGAAGAAATGGACCTTTCTTTATGATTTCAACCTCGAAATCACGATGAAAATGTGCCAGTTGTTGGACATCGAACCGAACATACAGGAAACCACTACCTATCTGAACACCGATGACTTGCCCCTGCAGATGCCCCAAACAACAGATCTCAGGGATGCCATTCGCCCCAAACATCCGCTCCCAGACGATGCTTTCACACCCAAACCCTATTACCAAGTGTATGCCCAGAAACACGGGTTCTTACCCAATTTAAGCATTCTCGACTTGCTCATGAACATGGGTAACGAGGCCGTTCTCTATCTTTAACCTTTTTCAGAAAAGCATTTTTATCCTCATAAATGAGGATATTTTCTTGTTTCTTGACACCAATTTCCAAAAATTATCCCTATATTTGCCACAGTATTCACTGAATGGCCTATGAACCTTCGCAAGTTGTCAAACTGGAAAAACGCGCTAACCTACCGACAGAAAGTTGCCGGGCTCATGGCTCTGGGGGTCATCGTAGGGCTTGCCGGCCTGTTTGCCTACCTGCTCCGGATGCACACCTATATTATAGGAGACGACCCAGCCGCGTGCGTCAATTGCCACATCATGACACCCTATTACGCCACCTGGTCGCACTCGTCGCACGGACGCGACGCCACTTGCAACGACTGCCATGTTCCGCACCAGAACCTTTTCATGAAGTATTACTTCAAGGGAAAAGACGGCATGAAGCACGTCTACTACTTCGTGACCAACGGCGAGGCCCAAACCATCAAGGCAGAAGACGCGTCGGCACGGGTCATTATGGATAACTGCATACGCTGCCACACACAGCTGAACCAGGAATTCGTAAAGACGGGGCGCATGGACTACATGATGGCCAAGCGCGGCGAGGGCCTTGCCTGCTGGGAATGCCACAAAGACGTGCCACACGGGGGCATGAACAGCCTGTCGGGCACGCCCCACGCCGAGACGCAAGTGCCACTGCCCGAATCGCCAGTGCCCTCGTGGCTACAAGGCTTATTAGACAAGGAAAAGTAAGAATCATAAAATTCAACAGATATGGCTAAACAACTAAAACGCTGGCAAGGATGGCTACTGTTTGGCGGTGCAATGGTCGTCGTCTTCGTACTGGGACTCATCACATCGTCCCTGATGGAACGGAGAGCCGAGGTGGCGAGTATCTTCAACAACCGCCGTACGCCCATGACCGACTCGATAGTGGCCCAAAACGAAAAGTTCAAGGCCGACTTCCCGCGCGAATACGAGAGCTGGGCAATGACGGCCGACACGTCATTCACAAGTGAGTTCAATGGCTCGAAAGCCACCGACGAACTGGCCGACCGCCCCGAAATGGTCATCCTATGGGCCGGATACGCCTTCTCGCAAGAATACAACACACCACGCGGCCACCGTCATGCCATCGAGGACCTGCGCAACATCCTGCGGACAGGGCACCCAGGCATCGACGGCGACGGCGACATGCAGCCGGGTACATGCTGGACATGCAAAGGACCCGACGTGCCAAGGATGATGCGGGAAATGGGCACTGCCAACTTCTACAAGGCAACCTGGAGCGAGCTGGGCAACCAGATGATGAACAGCATAGGCTGCTCCGACTGCCATGACGCTCGCACCATGGACCTCAAGCCTGCCCGACCCGCCCTGTACGAGGCATGGAGCCGCAGAGGGGAAGACGTCAAGAAGGCAACACACCAGGAAATGCGGTCGCTGGTCTGCGCACAATGCCATACCGAATACTATTTCGACAAGCAAACCAATTACCTGTCGTTCCCACAAGACAGCGGTCTTACGGTAGAGGCTGCCGAGGCCTACTACGACAAGACGGGCTTTTACGACTATATCCATCCGCTGAGCAAGACACCCATCTTGAAGGCCCAACATCCCGGGTACGAAATTTTCAAGCAAGGCATCCATGCACAGCGAGGGGTCTCGTGCGCCGACTGCCACATGCCCTACAAGAGCGAGGGAGGCGTGAAATACACCGACCACCACATCACCAG
>CAKOVA010000081.1 GCA_934120735.1 uncultured Prevotella sp. | reverse complement strand
GAGGTAGTGTGAATACGATAATCTTCATGAGCAATGGTCCATGAAGCATGTCTATCTGATTTTTTGTATTATCCATATCCTTTCAATCTTTCTTCCTGTTTTTGGTTGCAAAGTTACTGCTTTTTGTTGAGATAGAGGAAGGATAGCGTGAAAATCTCCAAACAATCTGTAATATGGGTAAGAAAGTCGGTAAAATCGTTTAGTACCGTGATTTAAATGAACTGACACTACGCAAAGCAACTATGGCATAGCTTGCTTTTTCGATGGTGAGTGTGGAGTAAGCGATATTGTATTTATCTTTACAAGATTAAAACTTCGTATAAATCACTTAAGGAGATATTTTCAAACCCTTAAGGAAAAATAATTTTTCCTTAAGGGAAAATACAAAAACCCTTAAGGGAAAATATCGAATCTCTCCTTACTCCATTTTACGGGTGTTTGAGAAGTATTTTACTCGTTTGGAATAATGTTTACATAGTTTCTTGTAGCCAAATCCAGCCACTATCTTGCCTTTGTATGATGTGTCCTTACGAATTTTTGCGATAACTAACCATTGCCCATACATTCATCAACACAGCGATGATGGCAAGTGCCAAAAACTGATGGATGATACTGAAAAAATCACCCCCACGAACAAAGACCGTACGGATAGCATCTATGAAGTAATGCATAGGATTGACGTATGTGGTGAGATAAGCCCAATGTGGCATGGAGCGAACTGGAGTAAAAAGACCGCTGATCAACATCAGGCATACCACGATAAACCACATGACAAAGACTGCTTGCTGCATCGTCTCGTTATAATTAGAGATAATCAAACCTAAACCGCTAAAGATAAAAGACAGCAGTAGGGCGAGCAAATATACCAAGCCCAAGTTGCCAGCTGATGTTATTCCATATACCGCCCATGCCAAGACGAAACAGATACTCATAACCATCAAAGCTATCAACCAGTAGGGAATGAGCTTGGCAAGAATGAAGTTCATCTTGCTCACTGGGGTTACGTTGATAGCCTCAATGGTGCCACTCTCTTTTTCGCCCACGATGTTGAGGGCTGGCAGAAAGCCGCACATGAGCATGATAAGAATCGCAATCAAGGATGGAATCATGAAGAGCTTATAATTCAAGTGCTTGTTATAAAGGTATAAGACGGAAATGGCATCCGGATGCAATGGAATCATATCCATATGCTGCGAAATGATATGGCTCATGTATTGGCTTCCCATACTCCCCTTGGTACCGTTTACGGCATTGGCTGCCACAAGTATTTGCGGATGCTCTCCACGCCTTGTATCTCGCTCAAAATGCTGCGGTATCTCCACGATGACATCCGCTTCCGAACGTTCTACATCAGTCAAAGCATCCTGATACCTATTCTTCTGCCCATGAAAAATAAAGTAGTTGCTGGCTTCTATGCGATGTACCAACTGGGCGGACATCGTACTATGGTCATGGTCAACAATGTCCACCACGATATTCTTGATTTCCATGTTCATCACCCAAGGCATCACGCACATAATCATAATTGGAAAAATGAAGATGAGGCGTGGCAGGAATGGATTGCGGAGAATCTGAAGAAATTCTTTTTGTATCAAATATTTTAATGTCATACGCTTTATCATTAGAAATTAATTCCTTTCCTATTTCGCTGTTAAATGGAAACGGCTTATTACTACAATCGCTTGTTGAACTTTAAAAGGGCTGCCGATAATAGCACGAATGCCATCATGCACAATACCAGCACTTCATGCGCCACCTTGTCGATTCCCACTCCCATGATCATCAACTTACGCATAGCAGCGATGTAGTATCTTGGAGGCAAGATGGAAGCTACATATTGCAGTATCTCGGGCATGCTTTCTACAGGAAACATCATGCCGCTGAGCAAGATACTAGGCATGATGAGCATCATGGCAGAGGCTAGCAGAGCCACAAGTTGCGTTTTTGCCACTGTGCTGATAAGCAGTCCAAGCGACAATGCCACGATAATGTAAATGCCCGATACCGCAACAATCCAGAATAAACTTCCTGCCAATGGAACCAAGAGGATATACTTGGAAATTAAAAGGATGGCAGATAAGATGATGAAAGCTAGAATCAGGTAAGGCACTGCCTTGGCGATGATAATCATCAAGGGACGGATAGGACTGACCAGCAGTACCTCCATCGTACCTCGCTCTTTCTCCCTTACTATGCTGATGCTTGTCATCATTGCGCAAATTAGCATTAGGAGTATTCCCATGATGCCTGGTACGAAGTTATAGCAACTGCGCATCTGTGGATTATAGAGCAGTTTGTTGGAAAGTGGAGAATGATGAGTGAATGAAGATGATAAAATCTGCATGGCATAGTTGGAGTACATCTGCGCCATGTTAGGGTCGGCACCATCAGTAATCAACTGTATGCCCGAATGCCTGGAAGCAAAATCCTGCCCGAATACAATGGCGATGTCTGCCTTCTGGCGGCGGATAAGTTGCTCTGCATCGGCAGGAGTATTCACCTTATATAATATATTGAAATATTCGCTGGCACCAAGAGCCTCCACTTTTTTCTGCGTCTCATGATCTACCGATGACAGGACGACAACAGTGCGTACATTCTTCACGTCGGTGGAGATGGCGAAGCCGAAAAGTAACATCATCACCACGGGCATCCCGAAAAGGATGAGCATTGTGCGCTTGTCTCTGAGAATGTGACGTGTCTCCTTGATTATGAAAGATATAAATTGCTTCATTGTCTTTTAGATTGTCTTGCTAAATATGTAAACACATTGTCCATGTCGGGCTGATTCAACTCTCGTTTCAATTCATCTGGAGTTCCCATCGCCTTGATTTTACCATCCACCATGATAGAGATGCGGTCACAATACTCAGCCTCATCCATGTAGTGAGTTGTTACAAAGACAGTAATGCCACGGTTGGCTGCCTCATAGATGAGTTCCCAAAACTGGCGTCGGGTGGCTGGATCAACACCGCCTGTAGGTTCATCAAGAAAAACGATTTCTGGTTCATGGAAGATGCTGATGGAGAAAGCCAGCTTCTGCTTCCAACCAAGCGGAATACTCGCTACGATGTCATTGCCATGTTCTGTGAAATGGAGTTTGTCGAGCAGTTCTTCGGTCTTTTGCTTGATGTTCTTGTCGTTCATTCCATAGATACCTGCAAAGAGACGAATGTTTTCCCTGACAGTTAAGTCCTCATAGAGCGAGAATTTCTGGCTCATGTACCCAATGTGCTTTTTTATCTTCTCGTATTCCGTCACGATATCGCATCCGGCCACCTTTCCGCTTCCGCTTGTGGGTTGGTTCAATCCAGTGAGGATGTGCATGGCAGTAGTTTTGCCGGCTCCGTTTGCCCCAAGGAATCCGAAGATTTCGCCTTTCTTGACGGTAAAGGATATGTCATCTACTGCATGGAAGGAGCCAAAGGCTTTCACGAGATGAGAGACTTCGATGGAGTAGTTCTTTTCATTATTCATCCTTTGTACTTCACTCTTCTTTTTGGGGGCTTCGCTCTTCGCTCTCTTTATTCCTGGCGGATTGAAGACATCCCTGAAGCTTTCCAGAATTTCATTGGGTTTTCCGATACCTTTTACTTTCCCCTCTTGCAGGAAAGCAATGCGGTCGCAACGGCGCACTTCATCGAGATAAGGTGTGGCAACAACGATGGTTATTCCTTGCTCTTTCAGGGTGGTAAGTATCTCCCAAAACTCCTTTCTACTTACAGGATCTACGCCTGTGGTTGGTTCATCGAGTAAGAGAATGCTTGGTTTGTGTACCAAGGCACAGGAGAGGGCAAGCTTCTGCTTCATACCTCCCGACAAGGCTCCTGCCCTGCGTTTGCGGAATGGTTCTATCTGCGAATAGATAGCTTTGATTTGATTGTATTCTTCCTTCACGGTTGTTCCGAAAAGCGAGGCAAAAAAATCCAGATTTTCTTCTACAGAGAGGTCTTGGTAGAGGGAGAACTTGCCTGGCATGTAGCCCAGTCGCTTCCTTATCTCTTTCATCCCCTTTACTGCATCGTATCCGTCAACCGTTGCTGTACCTGCGTCAGGCAAGACGAGTGTGGCGAGGATGCGAAAAAGCGAAGTCTTGCCTGCACCGTCAGGACCGATAAGTCCGAATATCTCACCCTTATCCACCGAAAAGCTTACGTGTTGCAGTGCCTCCACATTGTTATATTGCTTGGAAATATCGTTTACTTCTATCATAACTTTACCTCTCCATACATTCCTATTTTCACATAGCCATCGTTCTTTACGGCTATCTTGATGGCATAAACGAGGTCGGCACGCTCATCATCCGTAAGAATCGTCTTAGGTGTGAACTCCGACTTAGCCGAAATCCAAGTTACTTTTCCTGGGTATTCCTTCTTCTCACTATTGCCATAGTCTGCGAAGACCTTTACCGATTGACCGATTTTGACATTCTTGAGCTGTGCTGAAGTAATATAGGCACGAAGGTATATGTTTTTGATGTCGGCAATCTTGAAAAGTGGCTTTCCTATGGTAGCGAACTCGCCTCGTTCGGCATACTTTTCAAGTATAGTACCTGTTATAGGCGATAGTATGTGGCACTTTTTCAGCTGGTCAGCCACCAGGAGTTTCTGGACATCCGTGGTTCCCATTTGGGCGTTGAGGCTGTTGGTGGAAGTGTTGAGCGACGACAACTGTGCCTCCAACTGACGTTCCAATACCTGCATCTGGCTGCGGGCATCATCAAGGTTCTTGCGGTTAGCTGCCCCTTCCTTCACAAGTTCTGCAAAGCGATTGTATTCTTCACGGGCTTTTGACAACTGTTGTCTTGTTGCTGCCACCTGTTTACCCATATCTGGTCGCTGAGAGGCATAGACCAACTTGGTTGCTCCTATCTGCCTTGCTTTCAGATAGAGCTGTATGGTGTCTATCAAGCCTACCTGCGTACCTTCTGAAACCTTGTCTCCCTCGTTAATGTCGAAGCTCAACAACGCACCGTTCTGTTCTGCCGAAACAGTCACTTCTGTCGCCTCGAAAGTACCTGTTGCGTCAAACTCTTTTTCTTTACTACCGCATGATGCCAAGCTCAAGGCAAGAAGCATCAATCCCCAAATATAGAAAGTATTCTGTCTCATGTTCTTATTTTTAATCATTATTGATATGCTTTAGTTTATAGATTTCTTGCAAGAGTTGAATTTCGTGCACGGCTTTCTGTGTCTTAGCCAGATTGACGGCGTTGATATCTCTTACCAATTCATTTACACTTTCCGTACCAAGCTGCACCTTCCTGTCACTCTTGCTTCGGATACTTTCACGTAAGCTGATGATTTCCGTATCTTGCGCTATCTGTTTTCTGAGTGAGGCAATGACACCATACTCCTGCTCATTCTGCAAGCGATTATTAAAGAGGAACACCTTACGCTGAATGTCGTTCATTTGTCGTTGCACCTCCAGTTTCCTGATGTCATTCTTGCGAGTATAGAGAGCACCGATGTTCCATGATAATGAAATGCCACCGGCAAGCATGCCGTAGTTTATCATATCCGATACCTTGCTATGCAACATCCCCATACCAAAGAGCGAGAGTGTAGGGCGGAGACGAGAGTCGAGCTGCTTGCGCCTCGCATCTATCAAGAGATTCTGTGAGTCGTAATATTGGAGTTCCGGGCGATTAACGCCCCAATTTTTCGACAGAAACAAGGAAGAGGCAGACGTAGCTCCTTCTGGTGTTCTTAAAACATTACTTTCCATTGAAGGCTTTTCGAGTTTCTCTGATACCATCAAATCCTTTCCGATAAAAACTCCAAGCATTTGAAAATAAGCCTGTCGGGAAACGACAATGGCATCTTTCTGCTGCTTCAGTTTTAAGCATTCCACTAAAATGGCATCAAGGTCGCTTTGGTTAGCAATACCCCCTTTTATCAGACTTCGGATATTTTTCTCGCTCGTCGATAGATCCTTTTGATGCAATTCGTTCAGTACGATTTGCTCATCCAGCAGCAGAATACTAAAATAGATTTGCTGCACCCGCTCATTGATACCATACATCGAAACATGTAGCTGATGCTTCTGTACTTCAGATTGCGCCGAAGCCACCTCCTTCTGTGCCGCTATCTCTCCGCCATCATACAGGTTCTGGCAAATCGTCACCGAGGCATTCGCCATATAGTTTTTGAAATCTATGCCCATGCGAGCTATCTGTTCGTTGCTCTTGATGGGGTCGGTAAAGGCGTAAGCCCCTGCCGAAGTACTCACTTGTGGCAACCATCCCTTGGAAGCATTCTCCAGGGTGAAGTCACGGGTTTGCTCTATCAGATGGTATTGCTTGATGGCGGGATAGTTGTCGTGGGCCATCTGCAAGCTTTCCTTCAAGGTGATGGCTTGGGTGGAAAGAGAAGCCGAGAGAACCATTGCTAATAATAAATGTCTGTTCATTGTCTTGAATTTGTTTATACTATTTTCTGTTGCAAAGATAATAGAAAAAGTCCAATACTTTGTTATCCATTGGAATAAAGAAATGTTCTTTTTGTTTGATTTTATGTAAAAAAAGAGCAGGAATTCAAGAATTATCATTATCTTTGCATCCAAAATCAAACAAAAAGAACATTAGATAGTACGAATATGAAACAGCCGCAACGACTTACTATAAGTAGCATGTATTCTGCGCTTATTTCAGCCAATATGCAGTCTGATAAGTTTTACTTCAAGGATGGTTTTGCCATTGTCATCGACATCAACCGCTTTCTTGAGCCATTCATCAATCTGAAAGGTAGTCCTTATCTTTTGGATGACTACCGCTTGGGCATAGTCAAGCAAGGTTACATTCACGGCATCCTCAATTTGCAGGAGTTCAAGGTTGAGGCTGGCTCTCTCATCTTCATTACTCCAGGCACCATCGTTGAACCACTCGACATGAGCGAAGACTTTCAGGTGGTGGGAATAGGAGTTCCGGCGGATATGTTTCATGTAGCTCATAACGGACAGTTGCCAGATCTCTTTAATGGTCAGTTGAAGCACGGCATCCAAAAGGTAGATGAGAAAGCCATCCAATTGCTCAACCATATGGTTCTCTTGTTATGGGATGTTGCTACCAAACTGAATTCCATGGAAGAACAGCATGATAACACAAACCGAGAGAAGAATAATCAACAGGTAATCTACAATATGCTCAGTACCATTACCTCTTATTATAATGCGCTTTTTGACATCCATCAGCCCTCGATATCTACTCAGCGTTCTGCCAACGATATCTTCGACCGCTTCATCTATCTCGTCAATGCCCATTGCAAAGAGCATCGTCAGTTAGCTTTCTATGCAGAGAAGATTTGCATTACTGAGCGCTATTTAGGCACCGTGATACGTCAAGCCAGTGGCATCACGGCTAAGGAGTGGATAGACCGTGCAGTGATAACCGCAGCCAAGGTAATGTTACGCTATAGTAATCTACAGATAGCAGAGATAGCTGAGCGCCTCCATTTTCCTAATCCCAGTTTCTTCTGCAAGTACTTCAAGCGTCTGGAGGGCTGTACACCACAGGAATATAAGTACGCTTAGGCAAACAATGATAATGGGATAAGAATAACAGAAAAAGGGTTGCAATCCTCGAAAAGATGGATTGCAACCCTTTATACCTTATTATATATATATAAGAGTTAAAGATAACTCTATCATATATTCTTTTTGGGGAACTTATTACAGTTGAGCCAACTCTACAACCTTATCTACTGCAGCGCTCAAGCCGTCCTTGTTCTTACCGCCAGCCTGAGCATAGTGAG
>CAKOVA010000080.1 GCA_934120735.1 uncultured Prevotella sp. | reverse complement strand
CTAATTATCCTATCGGATTATAAAAGATTGTTTGGTGACTGCAAAATTATCCTAAATCTGAACTTAATACAATACCCAAAAATAGTGATTTTGCATTGTCTCACCACCCAACGAAACTCAAACCCTATTTAATTTCATCCTCATAAATGATGAGGAGATTTCTAAGACGAAAAAAAATATTTTGCCAACTATCTGATTTCAATTACCTTTGCAATTGAAACAGATTAATCATTGATCACTCATAAAAAAGAAGGTATGGATATTTCTGAACTATACAAACTGTTTTTAAAGCATCCTGTGGTTACCACAGACAGTCGTGACTGCCCCAAGGGCAGTATGTTTTTTGCCTTGAAAGGAACCTCGTTTAATGGTAACGAGTTTGCACAAAGTGCCTTAGAAAAAGGATGCGCGTACGCTGTGATTGACCAAAAGGAATACCATATACAAGAAGACGAACGCTATATCATGGTAGAGGATTGTCTGCAAACGTTAAAACAGTTGGCCAACTATCATCGCCGGAAGTTGGGAATACCCATTATTGGCATCACAGGCACCAATGGCAAGACCACCACTAAAGAACTGTTGGCAACGGTGCTGGCCGAGCGTTTCAACGTGTGGTACACGCAAGGAAACTTTAATAACGAAATAGGTGTACCCAAAACGCTCTTATGCTTGAAGCCCGAGCATGAGATGGCGGTCGTGGAAATGGGTGCAAGTCATCCCGGTGACATCCAATCACTGGTAAACGTGGTAGAACCCGACTATGCGCTCATCACCAATGTGGGCCGCGCTCACCTACAAGGCTTCGGCTCGTTTGAGGGCGTGATGCGCACCAAAGCCGAGCTGTACGACTACATGCAACAACACAAACCACAAGGCCTCGTGTTCATCAACCAAGACAACGAGTACCTTAAAGAGATGTTCCGCACCCACTGTCCCAACGTCAAAGCCATGGGATACGCACAGACCGACCGCTCGGACATCAGCATCCGCGGCGAAGTAATGAGCTGTGCGCCCTACCTGAAGTTTAGATGGCGCAAGACAGCGGCTGTCCCCTCACCCTGCGAGGAAACACGGTGGCACGAGGTGCAAACGCAGCTCATCGGCGCATACAACCTCGACAACATGCTCGCCGCCATCACCATTGGGTCACACTTCGGCGTTTCTGACGAACAAATTAACCATGCCTTGGCCGGGTATGTGCCGAGCAACAACCGCAGTCAGCTACAGATAACGGCCCACAACAAGCTCATCGTAGACGCTTACAACGCCAACCCAACGAGCATGGAGGCCGCGCTGACCAACTTCCAACGCATGGACGTGCCGAAAAAGATGGCCATCCTGGGCGACATGCGCGAGCTGGGCGACGTGAGCCTGGCTGAGCATCAGAAGATTGTTGACCTCATCGCCACGCTCAACTTGGACAAGGTGTGGCTCGTAGGCGAGGAGTTTGGCCGCACAAACACAACGCTCCGCAAGTTTGAGGATATAGAGGCTGTGAAGGGAGCCCTGCGACAAGAGCCGCCACAAGACTATTACATCCTCATCAAAGGCAGCAACGGCATCAAGTTGTTCCAACTTCCCGAGTTGTTGTAAAAGCATTCGTTTGCAACGGACAGTCACGAATGTGCAAGGACTTACCGTTCCGAAACATTCCCTGTCCTACCGTTGCGACCGCACGCCCTCATCGTTCTTTTGTCATAACTAATTTGGATGAAGAAAGTGATGATAATCATGTGCCATTTCACCTTGCTGTACATGGAGCTGGAATGTCATTGACTTTGTGCATCAAACCCATTGAGATTGACGCCTAAACCCATTGCGTTTACAGGTCAATGTCAATGCTATTGGAACGGCCCTCTCATCGGGATGGGTAGATGAAATCAACAACGAAAGAAACTAAAAATACGAATTGGCGAATTCCTTACTTTTTTCAATTGTAAACAATGCGCGGCAAACTCATACATCGCCACACAATACCATTCAAATGTGCACACATGTCTAAAGTCTTCATACTATGATGAAGCAAATGAAACAACGGCACGCTTAATCACGCTCTCTATCTTTTCAGAAATCATACGTACGGTGCGATTTATTCCTACTAATTCAAATATTTTTTTTCTGCACCAATCGACACCTATACATATTGTGAAAATAATCAAGCAGCTCGCTAACATTTTGAACATAAACAAACTATCATCAAGCATTCCTTGCCATACGAACATCTTCTGCCATAATATTTTCCGCACCATCGCATTGTCACTTATCAGATAGACCGCAAGTGTATATGGAGCTATCTTAACGAGGCATCTTGTCAAACCATTTTCTTTAATGGTTAAACCTCGAACCCAAAGAAAAACATAGAGCGAGAAAAAATACACAAAACCATTATAGCTAAAACCAAAAGGCGTCATATTAGTACCATAAAATAAAGGAATAAATATGTGCATCCAGGAAGGATATGTAAAGGTAATAACCGCAGCGACAATGGCTTTTCTGCCATATCGATTCATCGTTTTTGCATATAGTCTAACATAACCAGCAACCAAATACAAAAATATGAACCACAAGAACCCATAACCTCCACCAAAAGTGTCACCCAAAGGAAACTTTACTAATAATGTTAAACTTATTGCTCCCAAGCCTATTAACGTCAACAAATATTTGCTTTGACTAACATGATGAACAAAGACGTTCAAGACAGGAGCGAAGATGAGTAAGCCCATATAATTGGTCATAAACCAATATTCCTTATAAGTGATAGGAAATATTGCATTGATTAGCTCTTCTACTTGGAAAGTTTGAAAACCCATCCAACATAAGACCGCATACAAACTCACCGCATAAAACAACACCTCAACCCATAATACTGCCAACCTACTCAGCTTAAAAGATTTGGTTATCATAAAATAACCTGTTATCATCACATAACAATTTACAGCAATATGGCATATTTCATATACTATTTCGGACACAATGAAATTACACGTAGACAAGGATAACCACATTGCCCTTCCCGAGTAAATTTCAAAATGTTTATACAAACCATGACTAAAGCAATGTAATACCACAATTCCAAACATTGCGGCTACTCTAAGCAAATCAAAATTGATGAAACGCTTCTGTAAAATCATTTTATGTGAAATGTTAATTTTCTGTGTACTTAACTCCATTTTCTTACCAGGTAGATTCAACTTCAAATACAACTACGTTTACAAATTTAAGTAATAAAACTCAAGTGGTATTCTGAATGCCAACTTTTTTCTTGGTCAGGCATACGGCTCATTCTGAAGATTCAAAATTGAAGGGCCATATTGACGAAAACAAATAAACACGCTTTTTTGTTGCGGTTTGCAAAAAATGATGTACCTTTGCAAACGCTTTTCGGTTTGCCACTTACAGCAAACAACAGGAAGTGCATCGGGATGTAGCGCAGTTGGTAGCGCACTACGTTCGGGACGTAGGGGTCGGGCGTTCGAGTCGCCTCATCCCGACAAAAAAGACGACAAGTGAGCATTTCACCTGCCGTCTTTTTTTGTTTTTTTAGGCTCTTGTCAGTCCTTTGCTTACGACAATCCCTCAATCACGCCATTTTCAACATACAACCTTTCGGCCTGTGGACTCTTAGGCAAGCCAGGCATGCGCATGATGCTGCCAGCGATGGCCACAATCATTTCGGCACCAGCGTTGATTACAAAGTCGCGAATGGTAATTTTGAAATGGGTGGGCACGCCGTATGCCTTGGCGTCTTCGGAGAATGAATACTGCGTCTTGGCGATGCAAACGGGGAAATGAGTATAACCCAAAGCAGCGATATGCGCCAGTTTTTTCTTCGCAGCAGGCTTGATAACAACGTCATCGGCACCATAAATGCGTAGCGCCACCTTGCGCACTTTCTCCTCTATGGACTCATCATCGCTATATAACATCTTCAATGGGGCAGACGGATGCTCATCGATGGTATCGATAACCAGTTGTGCCAAGGCCTCAGCCCCCTTGCCACCATCGGTATAAGCCGTATTGACGGCACAGCCTACGCCTAGCTCTTGGCAATGCTCCTGCACCAGTGCCAGTTCTTCATCGGTATCGTCGGGGAAGCGGTTGATGCACACCACGATGTTCTGCCCAAAGGCCTGCATGTTGGCAATGTGCTTATCCATGTTGGCCAATCCTTGACGAATGCCATCGGGATGCGGTTGTTTGATTTCCGTTACGTCAATGCCGCCATGCAACTTGAGTGCCTGTGCGGTTACCACAAGCACGGTGAGTTTAGGCGAAAGACCGGCCTTGCGACACTTGATGTCAATGAATTTCTCAGCACCCAGGTCGGCACCGAATCCAGCCTCCGTGATGACATAATCGCCAAACGTCATTCCCATCTTGGTGGCCATCACGCTGTTGCAGCCATGTGCAATATTGGCGAACGGGCCTCCGTGGATGAATGCCGGCGTGTGTTCGGTGGTCTGTACCAGATTAGGATGGATGGCATCGTGCAAAAGAGCCGTGATGGCTCCAGCTACGCCTAAATCCTTCACGGTGAAAGGCTTGTCTTCAAAGGTGAAACCCAAGAGGATGTTCTCCACCCGACGCTGTAAATCTTCCTCATCTTTGGCCAAACAGAGGATGGCCATGATTTCAGAGGCAGGCGTGATGTCAAAGCCCGACTCATTGACGACGCCGTCGGTACGATGTCCCAAGCCTGTGACAACGTTGCGCAGGTTACGGTCGTTGACATCCAACACTCGCCGCCAAAGCACCTCTTTGAGTGCGAAACCCTGGTCTTGGTTTTGATAACAGTAGTTGTCGAGCAGCGCTGATATCATGTTGTTGGCCGAGGTGATAGCATGGAAGTCGCCAGTGAAATGGAGATTGATTTTCTCCATGGGCAGCACTTGCGCATAGCCTCCGCCAGCCGCTCCACCCTTCATGCCGAAGCAAGGACCAAGGGATGGCTCGCGAAGAGCAACCACCGCCTTTTTTCCAAGACGGTTCATACCCAGGGCAAGTCCCACGCTGACCGTTGTCTTGCCATTTCCAGTCTTGGTGGGCGTAATGGAAGTGACCATGATGAGATTAGCTTTTTTTACTTTTTCCTCATCGATGAGCGTGTATGGAACCTTGGCCATGTACTTGCCATAAGGTTCAAGAGCCTCTTGAGGAATGTTGATTTTCGCGCCTATCTCAGCGATAGGCAGTAGCTTTGTTTCGTGTGCGATTTGTGAATCTGACTTCATTTTTCTAATAGTAGTAAGTGTTATAGATTGATTTGCCCTTCAAATGTACTGGAAAAAAATACAATAGACAAAGTTTTCAGCAAAAATCTGATGATATACAGACAGAAAGGGCAAAAAAAAGAGTTGGCATTTGCGGTGTCAACTCTTGATGGGTATGTTGTTTTATTGGTAAAGAAAGACGTTTTCAGTACAAAGCCTTGCCGATTTTAGTCGCGCAAGCAAGCATCCAACTCCTTGGTGATGGCTTCCTGATCGAGGTTCTGACCAATGAAAACCAACTTCTGCATGCGGTCACCATACGTTTCATCCCAATCGCGACGCAAAGCCGGTGTTTGTGCTTTCATCCGCTCCAATTGGTCGGCCGGCATGGTGGCATACCACTGACCGGCATCGCGTATCTGCACTTGCTTGCCGGCTTGCTCGAAGACATAGCATTTATTTTTTTCGTCATTGAAATAGCAAATGCCCTTGCAGCGAATGATATTTTTGGGCCAACGGCGCGCCACGAAGTCGTCGAACAGCCCCAAGTCCATGGCTGGTCGACGATAGTAGACGAAAGTCTGGATGTTATACTCCAGCGCTTCGCCACTCTCCTCGTTCTCAATGCCCTCGGGATGGTCGTGATGATGATGGTGATGGTGTTCGTCCTCGTCATGCTCACCCTCCAATTCTGCTATCCAACTGGCCGACGTAGCCACCTCGTCAAAATCGAATTGTCCCGTGCCAATAATCAAATCTAGATCTATATCGCCATAATTACACTCAAGGATGTTTGCCTTGGGTTGCAGTGCACGGATGATTTTCTTGACCTTTGCCAACTCTTCAGGCGTTACCTCAGCAATCTTGTTGATGATGATGGTGTTGCAAAACTCAATTTGCTCGATGACCAAACGCTCCAAATCATCTTCCCCAATATTCTCTTTCAGCAAATCGTTTCCACCGCCAAACTCATCTCGCAGGCGCAGAGCATCGACCACTGTCACGATGGAATCGAGCTTGGCGATGCCGTTCTTGGCAAGCTGTGGGTACAATTCGGGGTAAGCACAGATGGTTTGTGCGATGGGAGCAGGCTCACAAATGCCACTCGCCTCGATGACAATGTAGTCGAATTTGCCCATGCTGACGATGTCGTTGAGCTGCTCTACCAGGTCGAGTTTCAGGGTACAGCAGATGCAACCATTTTGCAAGGCCACCAAACTGTCATCCTTCTGTCCAACCACCCCACCCTGTTCAATGAGGCTGGCATCGATGTTTACCTCACCGATGTCGTTAACAATGACGGCAAACTTGATGCCTTTCGTGTTGGATAAGATTCGGTTGACCAGCGTGGTCTTGCCACTTCCCAGATAACCAGTGAGCAACAAGACGGGTATTTCTTGTATTTTCATCTCTAAACCAGTTTATGATTGTGCCACAAAGGTATAAAAAAAAGTTGGACAGGTGGCCATCTGTTTCCAACATTTTAAGCACTACTCCTCAAACGAAACATAGGGTTTGAGCCGTTCGATGGCCTCGGGTGTGAAATCTTTCAACATGCCCAGGTCTTCCAATCGATGGATAGGTCCTTTCAATCGGCGATAGTCAGCGATGGCACGGGCTCGGTAATAGCCCATATAGGGGTGGCGCTTCAGCTGACTGATGGATAGTTTGTTGATGGACAGGCGATGTATTTGACTGGCATCGCGTGGTGGTAAAGAAAAATAAGCCAATGCTTCTTCGGGGAAATCCTCGATTTCTAACAGCTGCCGGGTGTTGTAAAAGCCTCCTAAACGCGTTCGGTAGTTCACGATTTGGCGTGCGAAATAGCTGCCAATGCCCGGCACTTTTTTCAACATGGACGTGTCGGCGGCGTTGAGAGCGACATGCTCAGTAGATTTGATTTTGATGGGAAAACGAACGGTATCACGCTCCAATTCAGGCGTTTGTGCTGCATTTGCGGCGAGTGTTGACGCAGGTAGATAATCAGCACTGATGTGAATGTATGGTTCCATGGCAAGATATTGCTTACGCGTCAGTCCATACAAGCGGGCAAAATCAGAAGATTTGCGATACACACCACCTGCCGCTCTGTATTTGTAGATGTTGCGCACCTGCCACGGTTGCAATCCCAATCGCAACAGGTCTGTGCTGTCAGCTGTGTTTGGGTCAAAGGGAAAGAGTTCGACTTGTCTGCCTTCCACCCGATAATATGCTACGGGTTGAGACCTGGAATAGTAGGATCTGCCTGGTTCTTTGACGAAAACGGTGTCACGTTCAGATGCGCCTGTCGTTATTTTCTCTTCGTCACTGAGCAAGAAAAACAGGGCTGTAGCACAAATACCAACCGTGAGCAGAAAGATAAGCGCTTTGCGGTCGGACTTGTTGAAATAAAAAAAATCTTTGATTGACATGGCAGATTCGGCAAATGATTTGATACAAACGTGCTGTTGATGTCTTGAAAATATTGTATCTTTGCATAAAATAGGCTACGCCTCAACAAAGTAAGTAAACTTCCTTTGTCTTCGGCTTGCACTATTTTTGCAT
>CAKOVA010000079.1 GCA_934120735.1 uncultured Prevotella sp. | reverse complement strand
GTAACCCAGAAAAAAAATAGTTTTTACGAGGTCATCTTGGACTTCACACCCTTCTATGGAGAGATGGGAGGACAGGTAGGCGACCAAGGAGTCTTAGTGAGCGAACACGAGACAGTGGACGTGATAGACACTAAACGTGAGAACAACCAAAGCATTCACATCATCAAACAACTGCCACAACATCCCGAGGCTGACTTCATGGCTTGCGTGGATACTGACAAACGTGACGCCTGTGCGGCAAACCATACAGCCACTCACCTGCTGGATTATGCACTCAAGCAGTTACTTGGCGACCATGTGGAGCAAAAGGGATCGTATGTATCGCCCGACACGTTGCGCTTCGATTTCTCGCATTTCCAAAAGGTGACCGACGAGGAAATCAGACAGGTAGAACGGTTGGTGAACGACCTCATCCGCCAAGACATCCCCTTGGATGAACATCGTGACACGCCGATAGAAGAGGCGAAGGAAATGGGAGCCATTGCATTGTTTGGTGAAAAATATGGCGACAAGGTACGAGTAGTGCGCTTCGGACCGTCATGTGAGTTCTGTGGAGGTATTCACGCCAAGAGTACAGGACGCATCGGACTGTTCAAGATCCTATCCGAAAGTTCGGTAGCTGCTGGTGTTCGTCGCTTCGAAGCCATCACCGGTCGCAAGTGCGAAGAAGCAATGTATGCCATAGAAGACACGGTGAAGGCCATCCGCAGCTTGTTCAATAATGCCAAGGACTTGAAAGGGGTCATCGAAAAGTACATGGACGAACACGACACCATGCGCAAGGAGATAGAACAGTTCCAAGCACAAGCGGTACAAAGAACCAAAGACGAGCTCATCAAACGTGCAGAGACTGTCAATGGGGTTACCGTCATCAAGGCGGTATTGCCTATCGATGGCAACGCCGCTAAGGACTTGGTGTTCAAGATTCGTGAAGCCATTCCGTCGCATTTGCTTTGCGTCATCGGTTCTACGGCACAGCAGAAGCCACTTCTGAGTGTTATGCTGAGCGAAGACATGGTGAAAGACCACGGATTGAATGCAGGTCAAATGGTTCGTGAAGCTGCCAAACTCATTCAGGGAGGCGGTGGCGGACAACCGCATTTCGCATCGGCTGGCGGCAAGAATGTGGATGGTATCAGGACTGCAGTCGATAAAGTTATCGAGTTGGCCAAATTGTAATTGTTCGTCAACGGTGGCTCTCTGCCAACCATACAAGCATGACTATAAAATAAAAACATGTTTCCCTTTGTGCGAACAAACGCCCTGGAAGCATGTTTAATTGAAGCGAAATTCCACTCCTTGCGAGTGGGGTTTCGCTTTTTATCTTGACCAATCAATACCGTGTAATTATGGGGATGATGAGGCGAGTCCATGGCCACGTTATCATGGTCATTTGCACTTGCGAGACAAACTCATTGACTTTAAGTGCCAATCTGTATGCTATTGACCTCCAAACTCAATGACTTTGGGGGCCAATCTCTATGCTATTGGACGAATATTCTAAAACACTGTCCCACAGCGGGTTAAGTAAACGAGATAACAACTCGTTTTAAAGCATGTCCTCCCTGATGCCCAACCCGTCCGAACACCGTCATTGTATGATATCAACAAATAATTCACAGCCGCCGTTTTGCTGTTTATACAGAATTCATTATTTTTGCATAGCTGTATAAACAGGCTCATCTGCCAACCCGCAGTTTGTTGCATATAGACAACCCCACATATCGGTTTCATCATGAGAAACATCGGCTCATTACTTTTCTTGCTCGCCATGCACCTTCCTACGCTGGCGCAACAACTCCCCATGCACCTGTGGTACGACAAGCCTGCGCAGTATTTTGAAGAATCGATGCCCATCGGCAATGGACGGATGGGAGCGCTGGTCTATGGCGGTACGCGCGACAATCTGATTTATCTCAACGATATCACCCTTTGGACGGGGCAACCAGTAGACCCGAATCTCGACAAGGACGCACATCAATGGATACCGGCCATCCGCGAGGCCTTGTTCAAAGAAGACTATCGAAAGGCCGACTCGCTGCAGCTTCGCGTGCAAGGTCCCAACTCGCAGTATTACCAACCACTGGCCACGCTGCACCTGCTGGACTCTCGGGGCGGGCAAGCAACCAACTACACCCGCACGCTCAACATCGACAAGGCCTTGCTCACAGACAGCTATAGTCTGAACGGCGTGAAAATCAAGCGAGAATATTTCGCATCACATCCCGACAGCGTCATCTGCATACACATCACAGCCAACAAGCCAAGAAGCATCAACCTGGAAGTCAACCTGTCTGCTCAGATACCACACACTGTCAAGACTGCTGGCAACCTCATCATGATGAAGGGACATGCCATGGGCGACCAGGAGAACAGCATTCATTTCTGTTCGGTGCTGCGGGCAGTGACCAAGCAAGGAAAGATTCAAGCCACCGACTCTTCTCTGTTGATTACAGACGCAACCGAAGCAACCCTGTATTTTGTCAACGAAACCAGCTTTAACGGTTTTGACAAGCACCCCGTACGGCAAGGGAAGCCCTGCGAGCAGCTGGCTCTGGCACACCAAAAGGCCTTGGAAAAGAAAGATTACCAAGCTATCAAGAAACAGCATGTGGCCGACTATACCCACTTCTACGACCGGATGAAATTGTTTCTGGGCGGATCGGTGGCCGATTGCAACCGGACAACCGAGCAACAACTGAAAGACTATACCGACCAAGGCGGACACAACCCCTATCTGGAAACACTGTACATGCAGTATGGACGCTACCTGTTGATATCCAGTTCGCGCACCAAAGGCATCCCAGCCAACCTGCAAGGATTGTGGTCGCACTATCTGCGGGCACCGTGGCGGTCGAACTACACGGTGAACATCAACCTCGAGGAGAACTACTGGCTGGCCGAGGTGGCCAACCTTAGCGAGATGGCAGAACCGCTGTTCACCTTCATGCAGGCACTGGCCGTGAACGGCAGGCATACCGCCAAAAACTATTATGGCATCAAACGGGGATGGTGCTCGAGTCACAACTCGGACGTGTGGGCCATGACCAACCCCGTAGGCGAGAAGCGCGAGAGTCCCGAATGGAGCAATTGGAACATGGGAGGCGCGTGGCTGACGCAGAACTTGTGGGAACATTATCGGTTCAACCCCGATGCCCAATTCCTCAACGACACGGCTTTGCCCCTGTTAGAAGGCGCATCTGCCTTTATGTTGGATTGGCTTGTTGAGAATCCAAAGAACCCCGCAGAGCTGATTACCGCACCCAGCACGTCACCTGAGAACGAATACAAGACGCCCGAGGGCTACCATGGCACCACCTGTTATGGCGGAACAGCCGACCTGGCCATCATCCGCGAGCTGTTCATTAACACGGTGGAGGCCATCAACAAGAAGGGGGCCGACTACGCAAGACAGTCACAACTGCTGAAAGACATTGAGGCCTCGCTCAAACGACTGCATCCCTACGCCGTAGGACATCAGGGAGATCTTAACGAATGGTACTACGATTGGGACGACTGGGACATCAAGCACCGCCACCAATCGCACCTCATCGGACTTTTCCCCGGCCATCACCTCTCCCTGAAAGAAACGCCCCAGCTGGCACAGGCTGCTGAAAAAACGCTACAACAGAAAGGCGACCACACCACGGGATGGAGCACGGGATGGCGCATCAACCTGTGGGCCAGACTGAGAAAAGCCAAGGAAGCATACCACATGTACCAGAAATTGCTGACCTACGTGTCGCCTGATCACTATCAAGGTGCCGACAAACGAAGCAGCGGCGGCACCTATCCCAACCTGATGGATGCACATCCACCTTTCCAGATAGATGGGAATTTCGGTGGCACTGCCAGCGTTTGCGAGATGTTGTTGCAAAGCACCGACAACGAATTGTATCTTCTTCCCGCCCTTCCGGATGCGTGGAAAGACGGTGAAGTACGGGGCATCAAGGCGCGGGGAGGCTACGAGGTGAGCATGAAATGGAAGAACGGACAAGTGGAATGGGTTCAATTAAAACCATGCACCCAGCACCATGTTAAAACCGTAACCATATACTTGAATGGGAAACAGACAAGAGTTGGACTAAAACGAGGCAAGACCACCACGATAAAATGAAAACAATAGCAGGCTGAACCTCTTGAATAAGACTGCAAGAGAGCATTGGCCTGAAGCACAATAGACGATTGATTCATGAGAAAAATAAGTATACTTGCGATGACAATGTTGTGTGTACTGATTGCCCATTCACAATCATTCCACACGCACTGGATTGCCACCCAGCAGGTAGACAGCACTTCTGAGATTTGGTTCAGGCAACAGATATGGTTACAAGAGTTGCCTGTATTTGCCTCTGCAACGATAGCCACCACGGGCAAGGTGGACGTGTACATCAACGAGCGCAATGTATCTACCGCCAGTTGGATGCCATGCAGGATGGGTAACGACAATCTTCCGGTGAGCATCAACATGGAAGTGACCAGGTTTCTGCAACCAGGCATCAACACAATAGCCATCTGGTATTCGCCTACTTTTCCACACATCAACCAGCAACAGATAGCGTTCTCGCTCTGCGGAAGGATGAAGAACGGGGAGAAGAGGGCCTTCTGCTCGGATGATGGATGGCTGACGAGGCGAGCAAACGTATCACTTACCAGAGATGGTGGTGAGCGGTATGATGCCAACGCCTACATGTTGAAATGGAACTCAGATGATGTTGACTGGGGTTTGTGGCAGCCTGCACGCAACACCAACGTGCCTGCCATTGCTTCGAGCTATCATCTAACGGGCTACCCCGCAGTAAAAAGGAACATGACCTATACGCCTCGCTATTTCGACTTGGTAGGAAACGGCGTGTATTATCAATTCGACAAAGCGTTTAAAGGTCAACTGAGAATCACGTTGCGCGATGCCAAACGCGGTCAAAAAATATACATCGACGGTTTGGAATACACTTGCACGGGTGAAATGGACGAGCAAGCCTGTCGAAAATTTACCGTGGCTGATCATCGAAGAGTGTTGATTAATGGCGACCAAAACTTCAAAAACGAACAGATTCAATCGGTAGAAGGCATAGAAATTGTTCCATATTTCCATGAAAGCTTGCAATATTAACATCTTTTTTCGTTGATTGTTGGTTTTTTCCCCTATCTTTGCAAGGAGAACATCAAAGCGCATTCTTCTTTTTTGGAAAAACCAGATGGAATACAAAACGTATAAGAATTAAAAAGTAATTGGAATATGCAGGACAAGACGATGAAAGAAGTGACGATTGAACATATCAAGTCTGTCACAGGAGAGAGCTGTTACATAGATGACGACTTGATACTGTTTGAACACTTTGAAGATTTACCCTTGCCGTTAGAACCACACAAAATGAGCTGCCTGCTGATTGGGATGTGTATCCAAGGGCGTGCTGAATATCTGGTAGACACCAAGAAATGCACGATTCAGGCGAACGACATGATTGTCCTAAGTGAGGGACAAGTCATCAGTGATTACATGCTGAGTCGCGACTGTAAAGGCATTGCCATTCTGGCATCAGAGAACTTTTTACAAGACACGGTTCGTGGAATACATGAGATGTCATCGCTCTTTATCTTTACAAAGACGCATCCCGTGCTACACTTAACGAGCAAAGAAGCCAAAGCGTTTGATGATTTTTTCCAAATGACGAAACGAAAAGTTGACGACAAATCACATCACTTCCGTCGAGAAAGCGCCTGTGCCATGCTAAGTTCGCTGGTATACGACATGGGGAACTACATCTGGCGAACCCAACAAATAGGAGGAGGTGCCCGCCTGAGTCGCGGGGAAAAGATATTCACCGATTTCATTAAGCTGGTCGAACAGAACTACCGGGAGATAAGAAAAGTAGGTTGGTATGCCGAGAAACTGTGCATTACGCCTAAATATCTTTCGGAAACGGTAAAGAAAGTCAGTAAGGAAACGCCTAATAGTTGGATAGACAGCTACGTAACGAAAGAGCTTCGGTTGCTACTGAAGAATTCTTCTAAAAGCATAAAGGAAATAGCTGTAGAGATGAACTTTCCCAACCAGAGCTTCTTAGGAAAGTATTTTAAAGACCGAACAGGACAGTCGCCGTCTGATTACAGGAAGTCTTGACGACTCAATTGTTGTGCCACCATACACAATTCGTCATACCATTGCTGCCCAAAGCGGCGTACCAAAGGCTCTTTGAGAAATTGGTAAAGTGGCAAATCGAGTTCTTTACCTTTCTCTACTGCACATTGGCAAATTTTCCAACGGTGGTAATTCAGCCCAACAAGTCCATTTCCCAACGCCTTTTCCCGAATGGGGTATAACGCACAGGAGATGGGCTTACAAAAATCAATCTCTGCCTTTCGATAGGCTCTTTCTAACACACAAAGGCAACATCCTTCTTGATAACAAGTAAAAACACAATCCTTGCGACCGACGATGCTGGTTACCATGTCGCCCTCTCTATCGATATAAGCCACGCCTTGCTGGTCAATTACCGATTGAGCCGAAGCAGAAAGCTCGTTCCACACAGCATCCACGTTCTCTTCTATACTTGCAATCTCCTCAATAGTGACAGGAGCTCCTGCATCGCCTTCAATGCAACAAGCACCATGACACACCTCTAAATCACAACAAAACTTTTGCGTGAAAACATCTGGTGACACCAAGACGTTGCCTACTTGTATAATGGGAGGATATGAATGATTCATACACTGAGGAGTTTTTACCATTTCACGGGTTCAATACCCTGCTGTATTAAGTATTCATTACAGCGCGAGAAATGATGATTACCAAACCAGCCGCCTCGATTGGCAGATAGCGGTGAGGGATGTACGCTTTCCAAAACACAATGTTTGTGCTTGTCAATAAGATAGGACTTTGAACGCGCATATCCGCCCCATAACAAGAACACCAAGTGCTCTTTATGGTCGCTCAACACCTTAATGACAGCATCTGTAAACGTTTCCCACCCTCTTCGCTGGTGGCTTCCTGCTGCATGCGCCCTCACGGTGAGTGTGGCATTAAGTAGCATCACGCCCTGTTTCGCCCAGCGAGTCAAGTTACCTGTTGTGGGAATGGGCATTCCCAAGTCGGCTTGTATCTCCTTAAAGATGTTTTGCAACGAGGGTGGAAACGGCACTCCGTCATTAACTGAGAAGCTCAAACCGTGCGCCTGATCCTGTTCATGATAAGGGTCTTGCCCGATAATCACTACTTTCACTTGATTGAACGGACAGAGATTAAAGGCGTTGAAGATGAGTTTTCCGGGAGGATAGCACGCAAACTGACTGTACTCGGCATGCACAAACTCGGTCAGTTTGGCAAAGTAAGGTTTGTCAAACTCTTGCTGTAAATGCGCTTTCCAACTTTCTTCTATCTGTACTTCCATATCCTCAAGATTGATACAGCTTGACTGCCATATTCAAAAGAGACAAGAATTGAACCAACAAGTGGTTCAATTCTGATGCTCTTTTGTGCTTAAAAATTCAAGAATCAGTCTGTTATCAGATTTTCACCTGTCATGGCTTCCGGCTGTTCCAAGCCCATGATGTGCAATATAGATGGTGCAACGTCTGCCAATCTGCCGTCCTTCACGGTGGCACTGTTGTTGTCTGTCACATAAATAAATGGTACAGGATTGAGCGAGTGTGCCGTGTTGGGCGTGCCGTCCTCATTGATTGCGTTGTCAGCATTACCATGGTCGGCAATGATGATGGCCTCATAATCATTGGCTTTGGCAGCCTCTATCACCTCTTTCACACAATGGTCGATGGCCCAAACCGCTTTGGCAATGGCGTTATAC
>CAKOVA010000078.1 GCA_934120735.1 uncultured Prevotella sp. | reverse complement strand
ACTCTACGGCTTTGGTAGCCTCCTCGCGATGACGAACATCAAAACAAAGGGTGACAACGTCGACGTTAAGATGTGCCAACTCGGCGGTGAGCTGGTTCAAACGCACTTGGTTGCGGCCTGTCAAGATAAGGTCGTAGCCGTTTTTTGCAAACGCACGGGCACAAGCTTCACCTATTCCACTTGTGGCACCTGTAATCAAAGCTATTTTATTCATAGTAAAAAAAACACGGCCTTGCTCCGTTCTGCGCATGCGCAGGAATACTGGCAAGGCCCTTGTTGGTAATACATTTATGGCTGTTCCAATAATATTTGCACGATTCGTTCGGCACTCCTTCCGTCCCAGCGATCGGGAATGGCACATTTTTTCCACGCGCCATTCACCATATCTTCAACAGCCTTGCCCAACAAATGAGCATCTTCGCCAACCAAAACGTTGGAACCAATCTTGACCGTTTCAATATGTTCGGTGTAACTGTTGAGCGTGATGCAGGGAATGTTGTTGAACGTTGCCTCTTCGGCCACATTGCCACTATCGGTAATCACACCGCAAGCATGAGCGGTGAGATAGCCAAACTGCAAGTAAGAAAGTGGTTTTATCAGCTTGAATGTGGGATGATTTGAACCTAAAAGTTCAGCCACGACAGCTGCCGAACGACTGCGGAGCGGTGCCAACACCATCTTGCCGGCAGCTTTGTCGAGCATGGCATGGAGCATATCTTTAAGGTTTGCCTTGTCTGCCAGCAAAGCCTTGCGGTTCAAAGTGAAAACAATGTAATCGCCTTCTCTCACGTCCAGCTCGTCGAGCACGGCAGGACGTTGCAGCCTACTGTGATTGAAGCGCAACGTATCCATCAAGATATTGCCCACCATGTATATCTTCGACAGCTCAGCACCCTCACGCGTAGCAGTGCTGTTGCTGCCCATGCCGGCCGTGAACAACAAGTCGCTCAACCCATCAATGACCAGTCTGTTGATTTCTTTGGGCATGTTGATGTCAAAACTTCGCGTGCCTGCGACCAGATGCGCCAATGTGATGCCTTGCTTCTTCGTGACAATGGCCGTGGCCAACGTAGAGGCCAAGTCGTCCACGACAATCACGACATCGGTAGGATGGGTCTGTAAATAATGTTCAAAACCAGCCATGACGAGTCCGGTGAGTTGGTTGAGATTCTCACAATCAACCCCCAGATAGGTGTCTGGACAGGGCATTTGAAGATCGTCAAAAAGCGACTTTTCCAGGGTGGGATCGTCTTCTTTACCGGCATAAACCAATTGGTAAGAAATATCTCTACCCTCATCTGCCGCCTTATGGATGGCCCTGATGATGGGTGCCACTTTGACAAAGTTGGGCCGGGCGCCCGCTACGATACATATATTCATTGTGCTATTTTTCTGCAAAGTTATACATTATAAATAGAACGGCCATACATTTAGACGGAAGAACTTGTCTTTTTTCCCAGACAGAAGCATCTTTTACGACTTCTGTCATGCTACTACCGAATCAGAATACAATAAGATTGTTTGCTTTACAGATGCGCTCCCCTCACATGAGGGACATGCATACGGTTATTCTTTTTGTATATATCCCTCTTGATCGTAACCTTTATGTGTACGATGAATAAGGTCAACCAGAGGCTGTACCCGCTGATCCGTAACAACCATATCTTTGAATTTGTCGTATTGAGCATCGTATCTTTGTCCACTACCGTGTTGTAAACGTGTGGCTATGTCGGTGGGAATGAGGAACGAAGCACGAGAACCTAAATGCTTGTAAAATTCTGATAAATAGATATGTATACCCGCCAAATCAAAATCACCAAAGTGAATATAAGGGTTAGGAATGGTTTTCAACCATTTTATCAAATCGCCAGATTGCGGATAACGTGACACAAACAACAGGCTGTTGTTAGGAAACAAATAGCGCTGATGGGCTATCTGCACGAAGTTTTCCACATTCTCCATACCTATAACCGTTACGTCTGTAGGAATGACAAACGATGGATAATCGTGGATAAAAGGCAACATGCCAGGTTGAAAACGAAGTGTTTGACGCACTCCAGACAGCTCTATCTCCAACGGTTCGTATCCATTTACCAAAAAGCCCCTCATTGTTCGTTGCCTCAGCAGCTTCGAATCTCCCGATAATGCCACCTGCCTACTGCGTTCGGTATCATGGTTCAGCTTCATATCCAGGATGGCCTTTACATCTCGCAAATTGTACTTTTCTGCCAAATATTTTTGAAAATAGTCAACAGCGGCTACCTTATACGTCACCCTGCTGCCATGGCTAATCGCAACAAGCGCCCCGTCTTGCAGCATTTCGTTTACCCATTTACCCTTTAATTTACTGGCTGCAATCGTTTCGCCGGCAGCCAATGCGCATAGATTTTCCAATAGCGAACGTGTGATATTCATACTTTCATCGTAATAAGTGCTTTGACAAGCGTGTTCGATTTGTTATCTTTTGTGAGCAGATAAGTATATTTGTAATCGGATACCGCATACGATATAGGCGAGCTGTTCACCAAATAGATGTTGCGAACATTAGCAAATTTCAGTATTCCCCGCACGTTGTTGGGATGTAATTTACCAATCTCATCCATCATACAATGTAAAGTAAAGTCGCCAAACTTTCGCGACACCTTTTCCTTAAACACATTGATAAGCATGATGTTAACCATTGCTTTCACTAAAATGTCCGTGCCATCCGACCCCACATTCGATATTTTTTCTATCCAACCCGTATCGTTATCGTTTTCTTTGATGCGGAATTGCAGTTTGAAAGTATCGCTCAAAACCAACCTACTTCTGTTCGGATTCTCATTTAAGCACACCATGAATTCAAACAATCGTTTGGTGACCCCTCTGTTGGTATCATCTCTTTGTTGTACAGATGAAAACAGATTCAGTTCGCCTATGTCGTAAGTATGCTCGTCGTTAAAGGTTTTCATATCGTTGAGCAATATCATTAAGCGGTCGCTACTGGGCTGACTGCGCAAGGCAATTTCTTTAATCACGCCCGCAAAGTTACGCTCGTGGAAGTCGGCATTGATGTCGTTAATGATCTTTCCTATCTCACTGGCGTAGCTGTTAATGCTTCCCACCTCTTTTGATATGCGTTGCAGGATGTCGCCATATCTATCGCTAAGCCTCCGACTATATTCCTCTATTTTGTCATGATCAATAAAGTCGCACAAATTTTGCGCAAATGCCATATAGTCATCATCTGTGTTTAATTGGGTTTTAAAGGCGAAAGTGTTCTTCGTAGAGAAGTAACTTTTAAAACGATCAACGTTTTGTTTTAACGCATCAGCCTTCCCAAGTTTATCATATAGGCTGTCTTTTAGTAATTGCAAAACCTGCTCTGTAGGGTCTGTTGATGTCTTTGGCTTGACAGTTATCCATTCAATAGAAGTTTTGCTCTCTATAGACAATTTGAAATTGTCAACCGCTGTCAACCCTTTTTCCAATTGCGTTTGTTCCGCTTCTTTATCCCTTATTTTTGTTTCAAACTGCAATTTCTGTTGTCCTAATCGACTACTTCTTAACCTAAATTTTTCATCCAACAGCGCCAATTCATTTTCCAACTTCCTCTTTTGCTCTTTCTTTTTATCCTCTTCGGGCAACCAGTCTTCTTTAAACGATAAATAATCGAAATATCGTTTGCGGTTGTTGTTAATAAAATCAAGCTCCTTTTCTAACGCTATCAGCTTATCATTTATTTGTTGCAAAGCATCTGTATTCACCCCTTGTCCAGCCAATTCATTGCTTTCTTGTATTTTTAACTGTTCGATCTGACTATTGATAGCGGTGGTTTTTTCTTGCGTTTCTTGTAGCAATTTTTCTATTTTGCTATCCGTATCTTTACGTTTTGCATTGTTAGCAGATGCGGATTCTTGTTCACAAGCTTTCAACTCTCGATTTCGTTTGTTGCGCAATTTCTCTTTTTCTTGTAGGAAGGTAGATAGTTGTTCTTGCAGTTTACTGATTTGCAGGTCGATATTTGTTAATCTTTTTTGTTTTTCTTCCTCGTTTCGTTTATCCCAATCTTGCATCTTCACCTGTTCAACTTTTATCTGTTGGGCCGTTTGTAGCAAATTGGCTTCTAACGTTTGGTGTGCCATACGCAGTTCTCTAATCTGTTTAGCATACCGATTTTCTATTTGTTGGATGTTCTCTTGGTTGGCAGTAGTACATTCATAAATTCGTTTTTTGTTTTCTTCAATCTCTTGTTCAGCATTTTGTTTTTCAGCTTTCAAATCGTCTGGCGTACGGAGTTCACGCTCTATATGCGATAAATCCACATCAACTCCGAAGAGCGAAGCATTGTGTTGACTGCTCAATTGCGGGTGCAGCTGGTTGTTATACAATACATGTTGTTCGTCAACCACCTTGCCAATCGTTTGTTGCCAGCCCTGCTTATGCGTAGACAGCCATTCATAAAACGATCCCTTGTACTGTGCAAGAAGCTCATCAAGTTTAGCTATTTGTTGAGCAAGCTTTTCATTCTTTTGTTCCAAGTCTTTCAGTTGAGCTTGCAATTCCTGCTCTATTTTTTGCCTTTCGGCTTCAGCTTCATGCCTCAGTTCATTGATCTTACTGCGATTTTGCTCCTTTTCAATTTCTGTTTTCCTGTGCTGTTCATGCAATTGATCTATTTTATTTTTACATTGTTCCAACTCGTTGGCGTACAAATGCGTATTCTGATATATCGATCTTTTACTCTTTGCAGCCGCCAAATCAATGTTAGCTGTTTGTATTTTCTCATCAACAGTTTGACTTTCAACATCAAAATGCGCATAAATCTCTTTGTTTCGCTCCTCTTTTTGTTGTGTTATACGCGCCACTTCCCTGTTGTATACCTCTTGTAAAAGGTTTTTCTTTTCGTTGCAAGTGGCTTCAATAGTGCGAAGTTCTAATTGCAGTTTTTCTGTCAGTGCTGCGTATTTATCAGTGATACTCTTATGTTGCAGTGTTAATTCTTCTTTATATCGTTTCTTATTCTCTATTTCGTTTTTCACAAAATCCTCTTTCTCAATTCTGCTAACCACAGACGAGATATCGCTTTGCTGGTAAAACTTTCTTTTGTCAGCAATTTCTTTCAAACGAGCATCTACCGCTCCCAATTCTCGATTTTTACCATCCTTCTGTTTGTTGTACTTGCCGCTTTCTTCTGAAATCAGTCTGTTGATACGCTCAAACTCTTCTTTTAATTTTCCTAATTCTTGATGTAACAAGGGCAAACGCTGTTCATCTCGTTGATAAGCATATACCAATTCGCTGATCAACTCTTTGATTTTAGCGGTAATCATCAATAAGTTATGATAAGCCTTCTCCACTTTATCGGCATCTCTTCGCACCGTAACCACCCCATGCTTGTCGGTTTTATACCACAAATGAACATCGTTGTATTCTTGTTCAAACGCCGACACCTGACTTCTATAATAAGCCAAATCAATAGAAATCTCGTCATCCGTCATCGAACTAATCATGGTGTTTTTGATGAATTCGGCATCCAATTTCGTGTTCAGAAACACATTTTGAATGGTTCGTGGAATGTTTTGATACTTATTACTCTCGGCAATGGCATATTTACGAAACTCGGGTTGCACCTCATGTCGGTTACCAAATATAATATCGCGATACTCCTCATACCTATCAATGATACGAGAGGTGTGTACCCCTTTGTCTATTTTTTGCTGTATGTGCATCCACTCGGTGTACACTTCACCTTGCTCGCTCATGAGTATCTCACGCCGATAAGCACAGTCGATAAACCTAAAAGCCACCCTACCCCGATGCTTAAAGGCCAAAATGAAATACGCATTGGCATCTCTTATCACTTCGTAAATGATATAAGAATTAGGGTACGGAAAATAAAAAGCATCGAAAGACTGCTTTTCACGCGGAATACCCAACTTCAATTTGTCGGCGTTGTAGAAAAACAACAACGCTCGTAGCACCGTACTTTTACCGACACCTTGTGTTCCAACGAAGTGTACGTTGCCGTCTACCTTTACTTCTGCATACGGAATATGTGCGCTGTTGATGAAAACTATCTTATTCAGGTATCTCATTCTTCCCCTCCTCTGATATGGTTAAGCAGTCAACAAGTTCTTCCATGTAATGAAACGCATCTGTCACTACATACTGTTTTGTCACCTCACTGATAAGTTCGGCAAAGCCATTGTCGGTTAACTCTTTCATCAACCGCTCTATGATTTCCTGATGTGTGCTGTGCCTGCCACGAAACAATTGTTCAGCCTTCTCTTTCAACTCAATATCCGAACTCAATCTTACCTCGATGTCTGACGTCATGAATTCAAAGCCGGATGAAAAGGTACCGTTGTATGTTTTCAAGAAATCAAGAATGTCAATCCATTGTGCCATGCGCTCTAATTTGCGTTGCATATCGGCCTTACTCTCCTTTCTGCAAAAATAAAAATACCCATTACCCCCTTCTAACAAAAAGCCAATGCCAGCATAATAGTCGGCATACTCTTGCTGATGGTCTTCCAACAAGTCGTAATAAGCTCTCATGTTTTGCGATGTGCTGTTGCGTGAGATAAACATTCCCTTGCTTAATATGCTAAAAATTTCTTCGGTCTTTTTCATTATTTTGCCGGATAAATAAGTGGGTACTCGATGTTTTGAGTAGTTTCAGTTTGATTCGTAAAACACAATTCGTTTTCGTATTGTGTGGCTATTTGGCAGAATAGCACCAGCTTTTCTTCGATGTTCAATTCTCTTTTATACGCATGGTTCATCACGAAAGCAAACAAATGGGTTCCTTGTGCCCTAAAGGCATTCATCATTTCTTGCTGGCTCACTACCGATATTCGTTCTTCTTGCTGCTGAATATAAGCCACATCAATAGCTTCGGCTGCCGTTTGTTGCGCCTTGCTTGGCAACTTGATGCGTTGCATGACGTTTTGAAGAAGTTCTATCGCCCCATCTTCGTTTCGTAAATAGTTGATAGACAACTTGAGTCTGTATCCCGCTTGTGGCTCTATCCACACTGGATTCGTCTGTCCCATCACCATTTTTACATTGGTATGCTCTTCCCAGGTTAGTTGATCTTTCAGGTATTTTATTTGCTGAATTTTCTTGAAAAGTTTATTTTGGTAATCAATGAAATTCAGATAGCCAATAATTTGCCGATCAATTTCCAACAAATTGTGATAAACCTCGTTCAGCTGTAGTTTCACATCTGTCACCACGCTGCGCAACTGTTCATCCATGGCTTGCGCAAAAAACACGGGTTGGCCTACTTCGATTACCTTCTCAACCTCCTTGATGAGCGTTGCAATGGTGTCACGTTTCTCATCCAAATGGATGAGCCTTGCTCTCTTGACAAGATAATTAGGCTCGTTTTTATACGTATTGTCCACATTTCGTTTCAGGTCTATCACGTTGCGAACAGTGGTAAGCGCAATGTTTTTCAGAATCTTTCTTACCTTTTTGTGATAGTCCATGCGGCGACGCTCATTATTCTCTTTCAGATAGTATTCAATATTCTCATTGAGCGTTGTGATATATTCTGCCACCGAAGCCGTGTTGATTTGTTCGTTTACCTCTAACACTTCTTCAAAGAATTGCAGATACACGTCTTCCATTTCCAAGTAGTTCCCCGATTCGTGTATTATGCCATAGTCTATCAAAAACCTGATTCGTTCTTCTTTATAGTCAACCAATTCGCGTGCATAGTCGGTCTTGAAAGAGAACGATTTGCGCTTGGCGAACATCTCGCGCAGCAATGTCTTCTCTCTCCCCAATACTTTGATCAGCTCTTCTATGGAACGAAATGTTTTCATGTTCGGTTGAATGGCCTTATCGCCTATGACTCAATTGGCGAGGCATGATGAGCAACTTACTTCTTTTTTT
>CAKOVA010000077.1 GCA_934120735.1 uncultured Prevotella sp. | reverse complement strand
GTTAGTTCAGTTGGTTAGAATGCCTGCCTGTCACGCAGGAGGTCACGAGTTCGAGTCTCGTACGCACCGCCAACAAATAGTTTAGACATCAAGTCTGAATGGATTTAACAACACATCAGTATCATAGCTCCACGGAGTTATGATATTTTTTTGTCCTCTACCCGTGATAAAGGCTCAGTAGTAATTTCCTAAATCTGTTAAAAAGCATGAAAAGCAGATGAAACAATCTTCGATTTATCCACTTTTTATTTACTTTTACACGCATTTATTTCAATAAGTTTCCACAAATGAAGAAACAATATTTCATCTTGATTTTAACAATGGTCGCTTTTTATTCGTTACCGATCAAAGCGGCAAGTGATGACGACGCCCCGAAACGCTGGGGATTACAACTGGGAATGGGCAAGACTTCCGTAGGAGACAATTCGCCGGAAAAGCAACCCTTCTATGTTCCCAATGACAACGAAGGGAACCTATTTTCACTCAGCGGTGATTATTTTCTCACTCAAAGACTGGCTTTAACAGGAGGTGTGTACTTTGAACAAGCCGGACTTTTTACCGGCTTTTCCAGTGGCATCGGACTGAAAAAGATTAATACAATGGGCCTCACCGCTGGTGCAAAATATTACTTTTTTCCCAAGAAATGGATCATCCAGCCGCACGTTGGCGCCTCCCTTCAAACCAATTTTCTCAACCTTAGCCGCTCACAGGGCAAAGGCAATCATGCGGTAAGCGAAGGTTACCCTGGAACAACTCTCTATTTGGAGCACGACGTACAATGCCCAGCCTTGAGTATTATACCACGGTTGGGCGTTGACATTCACCTTTTCAGCACCGTTTCGCTCTGCCTCGACTGGGACTACCGCTTTGGTTTAGGGGGACATCAACGCGCAAATATGCGATTTATCAACGGTCCTTTTACGGGACAACCCAGCCTTTACGAGGCCGAAAAGTTCAAGACCGCCTTCAGCATTGGTGTCAAAATGGATTTCCCCACGCGCAAAATCAGCCAACGCGCATACAACAATGCCCTGTGGCTGCTCAGGAGTTGGATTGAAAGCAAAGAGCCCAACAGACGACTCAAGCACGACTAACCTTCGGCGACAAACCATCATTACTTTGTCATGCTATGCACATGGCTTTGTAAAAAGAATATTGTAACTTTGCAGTATCACAGCAAAACAATAGAAAGAAATGAAAAAGTTTTTTACACTTTGCACGCTCTTGGTATGCTCATCACTCCTCGTGATGGCTCAACCCAAGAAACCAAAACTAGTAGTAGGCATCATCGTAGACCAAATGAGGTGGGACTATCTGCCCTATTATGAAAGCCGGTTTGGACAAGATGGCTTCAACCGACTCATCAATGGCGGCTTCAGTTTCGACAACCTCAACATCAACTACACCCCCACCGTTACCTGCGCAGGCCACACGCACGTTTATACAGGCTCGGTGCCAGCCATCTCTGGCATTGCCGGTAATAACTTTTATATCAAAGGCCAGCGTGTTTATTGCGCCGAAGACAACACCGTCAGCAGCGTAGGAAGCCAGTCGAAGGCTGGCAAGATGTCGCCCCGCAACCTCAAAGTGACGACCATGACCGACGCATTACGACTGGCCAACGATTTCAGATCGCGCACTATTTCAATCTCCATCAAAGACCGTAGTGCCATCATGCCTGGCGGACATACGGCCAATGCGGCCTATTGGATGGATGTATCGGCCGGCTCTTTCATCACCAGCTCTTACTACATGAACGAGCTTCCCGCATGGTTGAAAGCCTTCAATAAGAAGAATTACGACATCATTAAACGCGACGTGCGCACCGATCCGGAAGGAAATTCCATCTTGGTGCGTTTGGCCATGGAGGTTTTGGACAACGAAAAACTGGGGCAAGGCGATGAAACCGATTTCCTGGCCATGAGCTTTTCGTCGACCGACTATGTGGGTCACAAATACGGTGTGAGAAGTAAACAAACCGATGCGATATACCTCAACCTGGACAAGGAGTTGGGCAAACTGCTCAACAAGTTGGACGAAAAGGTGGGAAAAGGCGACTACCTGCTGTTCCTCACGGCCGATCACGGAGCTTCGCATAACACAGATTACCTCCGCGCACACAAAATTCTGGCCGGAACATGGGATGCCCGCGCAACCATGAAGGCTCTCAACGAACATCTCTCATCCAAATTCGGAGCCGCCAAGCCATTAGTTAAAGACTATATCGAATACCGTATCTATCTTGACCATGAAACGATTGGCCAATCGAACCTCGATATCCAGAAGGTAAAAGACGAGATTGCGACATTCTTGAAACAAGACACGAAGATTGAATTCGTGGTTGATTACGAGAATTTGGAGAAGCTATCCATGCCCGCACGCCTGAAAAATATGATGCGCAATGGGTATAACGCCCAGAGAAGCGGTGACATGGAGGTGGTACTTTCGCCCGCTCATTACGAGCACGCAGGCACGGCTCCTCATCAAGGGACCACGCACGGAGTATGGAATCCCTACGATTCGCACATCCCATTTGTGCTCTACGGCTGGGGAATTCCACATGGCAGAAGCGGTTACGAAGCAACCATCAACGACATTGCACCCACCATCTGCAACCTTTTAAAGATACAAGTGCCGAACGGCAGCATTGGCAAACCGCTCCCATTCAAGGTATGATGAAACGGTTTGATTAGTCCCAAATCATAAGAAATCAACAGTTCGTCCCCTCGCCTATCATGGCTTTCAGCACATGAATGGCGAGGGGATTTTTTATTGTGTCAACAGCATTGAGTTTCAAGAACAATTGACAACGATTTTAGTGCAAAACATACGGCTTCCAAACTCATTGACTTTGGGCTGAAAAGTCATACAGATTGGCCTGCAAAGTCAATGACATTGGACGCTAAAGTCATGGAGATTGGAAACGGAAAGCAAAAGTAAGAAAAAGGGAAAGTGCAAAGCGTGGTATTACCACTCAATACACTTTCCCGACGTTTCTTGTTAAATGATTGTTTACCAACGACTTCTATTCATCAAGTATCCTTGTTTATTGACTCGAGTTATTTCATCTGTTCCATTCGTTATTGTAAAAACCTTTACTCCTTAAACTTCTTAGCAGCCCTGAGCTGATGGCGCATACTGCTAATCAGTAGTTGGCTCTCTTGGAGCAGGTTGAGATAGACAAGCGACAATTGGAAGGTCTCGTTGTCCTGTGCCATCTGTATACGATCGATATGCTTCTTACGATATTCACTCAACTCTGTTTCAAACTGGTCAGCCTTATCCAACAACTCCCGATAGTTATCAAACCTACCTGTGGCAATAAAGTTTTCGGTTTGGGTTAAAAAGTCGGTGATTTTCAAACGAATGGGTTGATATTCGTCAATGAGACGCTGCGTGATAGGAGTAAAATTGTTGTCAACATGTTCCTTGATGGGCTCAAGCATACGGCGCAATCCATAGATGTATTGCTGCGATGCGTTCATGCCCACGTGGAACCAGGTGTTGCGCTCAATGGCGAGGTCGGCAGGCGCCTTGCGAAGAGCCATCAACTCTTGTCGACGGTATTTTGTGAGAGATGTTTTCTCATTGCGCAGCGCACTCAGACTGTGCCTCAGCACACTTGGCTTGTCATTGATAAATCCGTCCAAGATGGCATTGTATTGTTCGTTGGCAAAACGTGTCATGTAGCTTTGTGTACGACTGACATGTTTGCTCAACAAATCCCAAAGGATAACCGGATCTTGCGTGCGCATCATCAATCGGTAGGTATCATCTTTGCCAGATCCGCCGTCCGACTTATCCTTCGACCCTCTAAATAAACAATATACTACTAAAGCGATGAAAGCCGCTTGTGCCAAAATACCTCCATAAAACATTAGCAAAGCTACCACGGCGGTGCAAAGAAATGCAACGCCAGCCGTGATAAACCAACCGCCGATGACAGACAACACGCCCGTTACACGGAACACGGCACTTTCGCGACTCCATGCCCGATCGGCCAAGCTGGTACCCATAGCAACCATGAAAGTAACATAGGTGGTAGACAATGGCAACTTGTAGTTGGTACCAAAGGTAATCAGCATGGAAGCCAAAACCAAGTTAACCGCTGCCCGAACCACATCGTAAGCAGCACCATCATCTAAAGATGCGGCCCGGTGATCAAATCGGCTGTTTATCCACTCGATGATTCGATTAGGAATGATTTTCATGACATACGAGTTGGTATTTTGTGTGAAGCGAACGATACTGCGTGCGGCACCACTCGATCCAAACATCTCGTCGCCCTCGTCTTGTCGTGCCAAATCAACCGAAGTTTTAATCACACGATGAGCTTTCTTTGATGTGGCCATGGCTATGATCATGATGACGCCTGCCAACATTAAATAAAATGGAGGGGTTTTGGCGCTCTCAACCAAACTGGTCATCAAGAAAGAAGTGGGAGCAGTGCCGTTACCCTGCGCCAAATAAGTTTGATACGAATCAAGTCCGGCAAGCGGAACGCCGATAAAGTTAACCAAGTCGTTGCCAGCAAATGCCATCGCCAAGGCAAACGTTCCCATCAACACTACGAACTTGAAGATGTTAACGCCCATGAGATGCATAAACTGCATGAGGATGGCCGAGCCGATAAAGGTATAAACAAGCAACATGCCTACATGGTCATTGATGTATTGCCGTGTGGCTTCGGATATATAAGGTGACTTGCCTAAGCCCTTCATAAAGATGAAGTAAGACAAAGCAGTAAATGCGATGCCACCAAAAATGGCAATGGCATAACGCATGTTTTTCTTATAATTGAAAGTAAAAATGATACGCGTAAGATACTGCACGACAACGCCAAAGAAAAAAGCGATGGCGACACTCACAAAGATGGCAATAATCACTTTTAAGGCCTGTTCTGTGTTCAGCAAATCACTGAATCCGAGGGAAGAGTCGGCTATCATCTTGATAATGGCCAACATGAAGGTGGCACCCAACAGCTCGAAGACCATGGATACCGTAGTAGAGGTAGGCATTCCCAAGCGATTGAAGATATCCAAGACAATGACGTCTGTGACCATAACTGCCAAGAAAATAATCATGACTTCATGGAAACTAAACTGGGCTGGATTCATGATGCCATGCCGAGCCACATCCATCATGCCCGACGACATCACCGCACCCAAGACAACACCAAAGGAAGCAATGATGAGGATGGTGCGAAACTTGGCCACCTTGGCACCCACTGCCGATTGTAAGAAGTTGACAGCATCATTAGAGACACCTACAAATAAGTCAAAAACTGCCAAAGAAAGCAGAAAAATGACGATGCACAAATAAATTGTTAACATTGATATGGTTTAATAATTAATAATCGAAGTACAGTCTGGCATAGCGCCTACTGATTTTGTGAGCAAAAATAGCGGAGTTATATTACAAGTCTTTTAAACACATATTACAATCGTATTACAATCGCAAATAATTAAAATTATGCATCACCACTGGTTGTTTTCAATTTAAAAATTGTACCTTTGTACCTTAAATATTGAGACATTACATAGAGATGAGTAAAGATAATTTGACTCATGCGTTGACAAGCACGGTTGAACTGCTGTCCCAACCAGAATCACTCAACAACTTGTGCCATCGGCAGCGTGATGGATACCCTCTCCCATCTGGTAAAACACTGCAAGAAATCATAGACTTGTCAAGAGCCATTCTTTTTCCTGGATATTATGGAAAAGCATCGGTGCATGTTCAAACAATACAATATTATATAGGTGTAAATGTAGAACGATTCCAACGCTTGCTGGAAGATCAAATCTTAGCTGGACTCCGTTTCTGTGAAGACTGCGAGACTACGATGAGCGAGTTGGAAGCAGACGAACAGAAAAAGATGGCCAGGGATTTGTCGTTCAAGTTGGTCAAGAAACTACCTGAAATACGTGAAAAACTCTCAACAGATGTCATTGCAGCTTACAATGGCGACCCTGCGTCTGAAAGCCGGGCTGAGATTATAGCATGCTACCCTATCATCAAAACATTGGCAAACTATCGCATCGCACACGAACTCTATCTACTCAAAGTTCCTCTGATACCCAGAATGATGACAGAAATGGCTCACTCGGAAACTGGAATCGACATTCATCCGGGCGCACACATAGGCAGATACTTCACCATTGACCATGGTACAGGTGTCGTTATTGGTGCCACATGCACGATTGGCGACAACGTGAAAATATACCAAGGGGTAACCCTGGGCGCTAAAAGCTTTCCGTTAGATGAGCATGGAAGCCCTGTCAAGGGCATTCCACGTCATCCCATCATTGAAGACAACGTCATCATTTATGCCAATGCCACCATCTTAGGCAGAGTTACCATCGGTAAGGGAAGCGTCATTGGCGCCAATGTTTGGGTGACAGAAGACCTGGCTCCCGACACAAAGAAATACAACAAGAATTAAGTTTTCATTATTTTAATACAACTATTATTTATCAATTCAATCAAATGGAATTTGAACTCATCGCCAAAACTTTCATGGGCTTGGAACCCGTTTTGGCACAAGAGCTGACCCAGCTGGGTGCAAACAATGTACAAATAGGACGCAGAATGGTGTCATTCACCGGTGACCAGGAAATGATGTATCGCGCCAATTTCCAACTACATACAGCCATCCGCATCCTCAAACCTATCAAACACTTCAAGGCTCGCTCTGCTGAAGAGGTGTATGATGAAATCAAGACGGTAGACTGGAGCCAGTACATAGAAAAAGGTAAGACGTTCTCTGTCGACTCGGTGGTTTATTCTGAAGAGTTCAGAAATTCCAGATTCGTGACCTACAAGGTGAAGGATGCCATCGTAGACCAATTCAGAGAAAAGACAGGAACACGCCCGAACATCTCGGTGAGCAATCCTGACATGCGCCTACACATACACATTGCCGACGAAGATGCAACGCTTTGTTTGGACTCGAGTGGTGAGTCGCTGCACCGAAGAGGCTACCGACAGGAATCTGTAGAAGCTCCTTTGAACGAGGTGTTGGCTGCCGGAATGATCTTGATGACAGGCTGGAAAGGCGAAACCGACTTCATTGACCCGATGTGTGGCAGTGGTACGTTGTTGATAGAAGCGGCGCTGATTGCCCGAAACATGAGTCCTGGCATCTTTAGAAAGGAGTTTGCATTCGAGAAATGGCCCGACTTTGACCAGGAGTTGTTCGACCGTATTTATAATGACGAGTCGCAAGAAAGCGAGTTTACACACCATATTTATGGCTACGACATCGACATGAAAGCGGTGAACACGGCTCGACTGAATGTTAAAGCAGCGGGACTAACCAAAGATATCACGATAGAACAGGCTGATTTTAAGAACTTTAAGAAGCCTCAGGAACCCAGTATTCTCATCACAAATCCGCCATATGGTGAGCGTATCTCCACGCCTAACCTGCTCGGAACCTACAAGATGATTGGCGAACGACTGAAACATGAGTTCATGGGCAATGATGCTTGGATATTGAGTTATCGTGAAGAGTGTTTCGAACAGATTGGCTTGAAACCGTCCATCAAGATACCAGTGTACAACGGAAGCCTTGAATGTGAGTTTAGAAAATATGCCATCTTCGACGGAAAGATGAAAGAATTTCGTGCCGAAGGAGGCATCATCAAGACTGAAGAGGAAAAGAAAGAGATGGCTGAAAAGCATCGGTTTAAGAAAAATCGCGAGTTCAAAAAACGCCTAGAAGAAAACGAAGAGAACGAAATTGCGGATATCCGCTCGTTCAAATTTCATTCTTTAGAACGAGTACAGGAAAGAGACGAGCGCAAAAAAGGCGGAAACCGCCGCAATGACCGCTCGTATGATAACAACGATATGCCTGATTACAAAGGCAAGAAACGCTTTGACAAAGACGGACGTGGACGGTCATTTGGTAAAAGAGGTGGTAAAGAGCATGGAAGAAAGAATTATCAAATAGACGATTATGAATAAAACTTGGTTCAGTTTTCTTACCCT
>CAKOVA010000076.1 GCA_934120735.1 uncultured Prevotella sp. | reverse complement strand
TTGTAGATGTATCGATACATGCGCTGTATAAAATCTCCAAGTATCGTCGTAGCGACACTGGCGAACCTCCTCGTTTGTCTACATTGGGAACAGGTGCATGGGAACGGCTCAAGGAGAAGACCAAGAAGCGCATCAAGGACATTGCGCGCGATCTCATCAAGTTGTATGCCAAGCGTCGGCATGATAAGGGATTTTCTTTCAGTGCCGATAACTATATGCAGCATGAACTGGAAGCCAGCTTCCTGTATGAGGATACCCCAGACCAAGTGAAGGCCACGGCTGAGGTGAAGGCCGATATGGAGAAAGCGCGTCCCATGGATCGTTTGGTATGCGGTGATGTAGGATTCGGCAAGACCGAGGTGGCCATTCGGGCAGCGTTCAAGGCCGCTTGCGATTCCAAACAGGTGGCTGTGTTGGTGCCAACCACAGTGTTGGCATTCCAGCATTACAAGACTTTCCAAGAGCGGTTGCGTGGCATGCCCGTGCGAGTGGATTATCTGTCGCGCGCTCGAAGTGCCAAACAGACCCGTCAGGTGTTGGAGGATTTGGCGGCAGGACGTATTGACATCATCATCGGGACGCACAAATTGATTGGCAAGTCGGTGAAGTGGCACGACTTAGGTTTGCTCATCATCGACGAAGAACAGAAGTTCGGCGTGTCCACAAAGGAGAAACTTCGCAAGCTCAAGACTAACGTCGACACGCTTACCATGTCGGCAACGCCTATCCCGCGCACCCTACAATTCTCGTTGATGGGTGCCCGCGACATGAGCGTTATGCGCACGCCGCCACCCAATCGCTATCCCATTCACACAGAGATTGGTGTTTATGGACACGAAATCATTGCCGATGTCATCAATTTTGAAATGAGCCGAAACGGACAAGTGTATTTCGTGAACGACCGAATCTCTACGCTGCCAGAGATTGAGAAGATGATTTTAAAATATGTACCCGATTGCCGTGTGGCGATTGGGCATGGACAGATGCCGCCCGAACAGTTGGAGAACATCCTCATAGGCTTTATGAATCACGACTATGACGTGCTGCTTTCGACGTCTATCATCGAGAACGGAATCGACATCAGCAATGCTAACACCATCATCATCAACAATGCCCATCGGGTGGGACTGTCTGACCTTCACCAGATGCGGGGGCGCGTGGGGCGAAGCAATCGCAAAGCCTTTTGCTATCTGTTGGCACCCCCTAAGTCGGTTCTTACGCCCGAAGCACGCCGACGTCTCGAAGCTCTTGAAACGTTCTCTGAATTAGGTAGTGGGTTCAACATCGCCATGCAAGACTTGGATATCCGTGGGGCAGGAAATCTGTTAGGGGCAGAACAGAGCGGTTTTATGGAAGATTTGGGGTACGAAACCTATCAGAAAATCCTTTCGCAAGCCGTCACCGAGCTGCGAAACGATGAGTTCAGCGACCTGTACGAAGACTCTATTGCAAGTGGAGAAGTGGTGTCTGGAGTCGATTTCGTGGACGATTGTGCCGTGGAGAGCGATTTGGAAATGTATTTCCCCGATAGTTATGTGCCCGGTAGCAGTGAGCGTATGTTGCTGTATAGGGAATTGGATAATATTGAAGATGATAACGAATTGACAGCATATCGGCAGCGGTTGATCGATCGTTTCGGTCCTATTCCCCACGAAGGAGAAGAACTCATGAATGTTGTTGCATTGCGACGCGTGGGTAAGCGCTTAGGGTGTGAGAAGCTCATGCTGAAACAAGGCAGAATGACCATGCAGTTTGTGAGCAATCCCATGAGTGCTTACTATAAGAGCAAGGCATTTGATAATGTGCTCAACTATATCGGCAGGCACCCTCGCCGATGTGATTTGAAAGAAATAAAAGGTAGGCGCATGATGCACGTCAGTGAGGTGGAAAGTGCCAATGAAGGGTTGAGCATACTTCGAGAAATCGACAGTATGGCTTAATGCTTTTGTGCTTTGTTCCCTAAGGTTGCCATCCTGCATGGAAAGGAGTAGGGTCAAAGATATTCAGAAAAGTATTTCCAGAGTGGCGCAATCATCAGGGCTTGCATGAATTCCCCGTTTTTCAACATCTCAAACACTTTTTCCTTGGGCAGCAATTTGAATTCGATATCTTCTGTGCGGTCCAAGTGTTGGCTGCTCACGGGCTTCACTCCCTTTGCGAAATAACAATGGCAAAGGTTGTTCATGGTGCTGGGATTGGCAGAGATGGTCATGAGTTTTGTCCATGTTCCGCCGCCATAGCCAGTCTCTTCTTGCAGTTCTCGTTGGGCGGCGTCAAGGGGTTTCTCATCTTTTTCAATCACGCCGGCACAGATTTCTGAAGACACGATGCCCAGTGCGTGCCGCCATTGCTGTTCAATGATGAGGTTGCCTTCTGTATCTTCTGCAATCACATTGATCCAATCGGGATATTCCAGTACATAATACTCGTCATGAATCACGCCGTTGGGCAGTTGCACCTCGTCTCGACGAGCCGTGAGCCAAGGGCGCTTGATGATGTAATCCGACTTTAAGGTCTTCCATTTCTTGATTGGCATAAGTTTCTTTTTTAGGTGTGAAGGTTAGACTGTATGTTTACCGTAGTAAAGCCCTGTTACGTCATCCTGTAGGCTGGTTATCCTGCAAGTCAACCCATAGGACTGCCAGGCGAAGATACAAATAAATGGATATTCCCACAAATGATGCAGGCATAAAATGATGATTGTAGTTGCATTTTGAAGTTGAATCTTCATTATTAAAAAAACATCGGGTATTCTTTGAATCCTCTTTCTTTTGTTGTATCTTTGAAGTTGATAACCAAAAATGACAATGGATTTAGAACGTATAAAGGATATCATCAAGCGACAGGATGGCTTGTCTAACACCTTGGGCATGGAATTTATCTCCACCCCCGAGCCCGATACCTGTATGGCACGGATGAAGGTGGACGATAGCAACAAGCAGGTATTTGGTTTCTTAAGTGGAGGTGCTACCCTGGCACTGGCTGAAAATTTGGCGGGTGTGGGGAGTATGGCGCTTTGTCCCGACAAGATATGCGTGGGTATCAATGTCAGCGGCAACCATGTCAGGCCGGTGATGGAAGGCGATACTGTGACGGCCTACGGTCGGTTGCAGCACAAGGGTGACACACTGCACCAGTGGCACATTGAGATTAAGGACCAAAACGACAAGCTCATTTCAACCGTTCAGGTGACTAATTTTGCCATGCGTAAACCAAAAGAATGAGCAGTATAGCATACTATCGGCTTCCTAATGTCGAGCATTTCATCCGACTGGAACAGACACAGGGCGAGCCCGAAGTGCTGACTCGGCTGACTGACCTCAATGGACGGGAAGGGTTTGTTATGGCTCCCTTTACCATTGATGCCGCCCATCCCATCGTGTTGATGCATCCTGACAAGGTGCAAGAAGAGAAAATAAATGAGAGTGACCCTTGCTCTTGCCAGCGTGACGGACAGCTTGCCAATGTCGCACGACAGGAAGAACGGTTGGCTTATGGACGTGATTTCCGCCAATTTCACCAAGCACTGAAAGCCGAAAGGTTTGACAAGTTGGTGCTTGCTCGCTGCGAAGAGGTGAAGCGATGTGACAACGCAAATGCCGAAAGTTTGTTCTTAGCAGCCTGTCGATGCTATCCGCGACAGGCCATCGTTTTGGTTTGCACGCCCATGACCGGCACTTGGCTTATGGCTACTCCTGAGGTATTGCTGTCTGGTGATGGAGAACGATGGCGAACCATGGCGTTAGCCGGCACGATGAAGCTCAACGATGATGTAAGTCAACCTGTGATGTCAAGCCATCTTGCTGGTAACAACCTGTCGGTAGGAGAGCGTGTATGGTCGGATAAGAACAGACAGGAACAACGGTGTGTGGCCACGTATATACAGCAGAGTCTGGCTCCTTTCGCAACCCATGTCGAGGAGAGAGGCCCCTATACCGTGCAAGCGGGTAACTTGGTGCATCTACGCACAGACTTCACCTTCGAACTTCGTGACCCAAATCAGCTGGGAACGTTACTCGAAGCTTTGCATCCCACACCTGCTGTGTGTGGATTGCCTAAGGAGGAAGCGCACCGTTTTATCTTGCAAAACGAGCATATCCATCGAAGTTATTACAGTGGCTTTGTGGGTTTGCTCAATCCCAAGGGCGAGACACATCTGTATGTTTCGCTTCGCTGTATGCAAATATCAGACCGTTGCTACCGCTTCTATGCTGGCGGAGGCCTACTCGCCGATAGCGTTGAGCAGCAGGAGTGGGAAGAGACGGTGGCGAAAATGGTAACGATGAAAAAGGTAGTGGCCTCTCCCCCGGCCCCTCCCCAAAAGGAAGGGGAGTGATTAGCTGATAACTTTGAACATTGAACATTGAGCTTTGAACTTTATGATTAGCAAAGCTATCTACTCGTCAACTCGTGAACTATCAACTTGTACACTATCAACGGTCAACTTAAAAACTTAAAAACTCACAAACTCAAGAACTAAAAAAACAATCAACTTGTGAACTTGTCAACTTGTGCACTATCAACTGTCAACTTAAAAACTTAAGAACTCACAAACTAAAGAACTAAAAAAACAATCAACTCGTGAACTTGTCAACTTGTAAACTCGTCAACTAAACACTCCCTCCATGCCCTATTCAGACAAAGAGAACGTCAATATACTCACCACATTATTAGTGGCACACGGTGTAAAACACGCTGTGGTGTGTCCTGGTTCGCGCAATGCACCCATCGTACATAATCTCAACGAATGCCCCAACATCACATGCCACCCGGTAACAGACGAGCGATCGGCTGGATTTTATGCGTTGGGTATGGCTCAAATCTTAAGCCATCCTGTTGTCGTTTGTGTCACCTCGGGTACGGCGTTGCTTAATCTTTTGCCAGCAACGGCAGAGGCTTATTATCAACATGTGCCTTTGGTCGTGATTTCGGCTGATAGACCAGCGATGTGGATTGACCAACAAGACGGACAAACCCTACCACAGTTGGATGCTTTAGGGCGTTTTGTCAGTAAGGCGATCTCGTTACCCGAGCCTTCTACTGATGATGAACGTTGGTACTGTAATCGATTGGTAAACGAAGCGTTGCTTTGTTGTCAGCGGCATGGCGGCAGTCCGGTACACTTGAATGTGCCCATTTCAGAACCCTTGTTTACATTCAATGTGCCAGCTTTGCCAACCGAACGTGTGATTCGACAGGTAGCGGCAACGACCGATGTGGCTCACTGTCAGCCGCTTTTGGCGGATATCCAGTTAGCCCAACGCCCGATGATAGTCGTGGGACAGTTAAGCAACAAAGAAGCTCGGCGCATGGCTTTGCAATTATGCGAGTTGTCAACGGATGTGGTAGTTGTGTACGAATGTCTCGGAATGGCTTGTCATGAGGATGCGCCTCGCTATCCCGATCCACCAACCGAAAGGCTTTCTTCTCTACATATAGATAAGGTGTTGATGCGCATGCAGCAGGTAGAACAATATCAACCTGATGTAGTAGTGTATCTTGGGGGAACGTTGGTGAGCAAGCGTTTGAAAGCTTTTCTGCGCCAATCTCCAGCTGCCAAGACTTGGATTGTCAATGAGCGAGGGGCAATATACGATACTTTTCAAAACCTGACAGGCATAATTGAGGGCGCACCGCATGATGTCTTGGAGGTAATCTTGCGGTATGTCCGTGGGGAAAAAGAAAAACAAAGGCTACCTTTTGAGTCTGGTTTTCGTTCCAAGTGGACAACGTTGATTCAACAAGTGCAGGCGCAGAATGAGCGTTTTCATCCCCCTTACTCTTCATGGCAGGCTGTGAAAAGATTTTTTGAGACCGCAAGTAACAAGGGCAGATATATTCTCCATGCCGCCAACAGCATGTCCGTTAGGCTGGTTAACCACTTTGCCAGCGATTATGTTTTTTGTAATCGTGGCGTCAACGGCATTGACGGAAGTTTGTCAACGGCAGCAGGTTGCTCGCTGGTGACAACTCAAAACGTGTATTGCGTCATCGGTGATTTGAGCTTCTTCTACGACCAAAACGCCCTGTGGCATTGCTTAGGGGGCAATTTCAGAGTGCTGTTACTGAACAATGGGGGTGGGGTTATCTTCCAAAGTTTGCTGGGTTTGAAAGATAGTACGGCTCAGCAGACATTGATTTCAGCCCAACATCATACCACGGCTTGGGGGATCTGCCAACAAAACAACGTGGCTTACCTTTCGGCACATGATGAAGAAGAACTTGAAAATAACATGAATCGCTTTGTGAACGACAACTTTGACCGCCCCGTAGTCTTTGAGGTGTTTACCTCGCAAGAACAAGATGAACAGGCAATGAACGAATACAAACAAGCTTAATTTGATATGGAAAAGAGACAATGGAAGTCCATTGACGGCTTCAACTTTAAGGAAATCCTCTTCGAGGAGTATAACAGGATTGCGAAGATAACGATCAACCGTGAGCGTTATCGCAACGCTTTTACACCGCTCACCACATGGGAAATGTCGCAAGCTTTTGCCTATTGCCGAGAGTGTGCAGGCATTCGTGTGGTTATTCTCACTGGAGCGGGAGATAAAGCATTTTGCTCTGGGGGCGACATGCACGTGAAGGGACGAGGCGGATATGTAGGAACAGACGGCGTTCCACGCCTCAACGTGCTGGACGTGCAGATGCAAATTCGACGCTTACCCAAACCTGTGATTGCCATGGTGAATGGTTATGCTATCGGAGGAGGGCATGTATTGCATGTCATGTGCGACCTGACGATTGCCAGTGAGAATGCCATCTTCGGACAAACGGGACCAAAGGTAGGGTCTTTTGATGCAGGTTTCGGCGCTTCGTACTTGGCTCGAATGGTGGGACAAAAGCGTGCCAGGGAGATTTGGTTCATGTGCAAGCAGTACTCGGCACACGAGGCAGAGCGTATGGGCATGGTGAACAAGGTGGTGCCATTCGATGAATTGGAAGATGAATGCGTGGCATGGGCGGAGACAATGATGCAACGTTCGCCCTTGGCGTTACGCATGATCAAGGCTGGACTGAATGCCGAGTTGGACGGACAGGCTGGTATTCAGGAGTTGGCTGGCGATGCTACCATGCTGTATTACACCATGGATGAGGCGCAAGAAGGTGGAAAAGCATTCTTGGAAAAACGCAAACCCGACTTTGATAAGTATCCGCAGTTTCCTTAAAACTAATAGGGCTAATTAGCCTAATTGGCCCAATTAGCCTTATTGGGCTAATAAGGCTTATAAGCCCAATAGGCCTAATAAGGCCAATAAATCCAATAATAAAATAACCACTTAAAACATTAAAGCCATGCAAACCAACCAGTTTTTGCCGCAAAAAGGTAATTATCAAAACTTAATTGTTTATCAAAAAACCGAGTGCATCTATGACATTACCTTTTATTTTGCTCACCACTTTTTGGCAAAGAACGACAGAACGGTTGACCAAATGGTGCAAGCAGCTCGCTCGGGGAAACAAAATATAGCTGAGGGGTGTGCTGCTTCAACAACATCTTCTGAAACAGAAATAAAGCTCTTGAATGTGGCGAAGGCAAGTTTGCAGGAGTTGTTGATAGATTATCAGGATTATTTACGGGTGAGAGATCTTGCTATATGGGATGTAAACGATGCTAAAACAATACAGACCAGACGTGTTTGCACACGGCATAACGACTCGGCGTATTATCGAAACGCCATCAAGGAAAGAAGTGATGAAACCATTGCGAATATTGCTATTACACTCATTCATCAAGCTGACATATTCCTTAGGAAATACATAAACCGGATGAAAGATGATTTTGTGAAGCAAGGAGGAATCAGAGAGCAAATGTCGAAGGCAAGAATTGATTATAGAAAAAGTCATTCATGAGATGAATATAAACTTGTGTTATTCTGTCTGTAAGCGCACACTGCATTTCAAAAATCCTGCCACTACCTCACGGGGAGTATACCAAACACGCACGAGTTACTATGTAACCCTTTGGCTTGAAGACCGTCCTTCCATCAAGGGAGTGGGCGAGTGTGCCACCTTGCCTGATTTAAGTTGTGACGTTTGTCCTGATT
>CAKOVA010000075.1 GCA_934120735.1 uncultured Prevotella sp. | reverse complement strand
CTTGATGAAGCTACCAACTCGCTCGATGCCAACAACGAACGTATGATTGTGGAACATCTGGACGAGTTCTATAAAGGCAAGACGGTGGTTATCGTGGCACACCGACTAAGTACGGTGAAGAATGCTGACCAGATTGTGGTGTTGGATAAAGGAAAGGTGGTAGAAATTGGTAACCACGAAACACTCACAGCAAAGCGGGGTGCATACTATAACCTTGTAAAGAATCAATTGGAATTGGGCAACTAACAGCAGAAAGGAAAATTATGGCAGACAACAAGATAGAACTTCGCAGCGAGAAAGTAAGGCATATTATTGGCGAGATACCATCAAGGATTGTCCGTTATGGTATCACAATCATCACCATTGTGATATTGGGACTGCTGACAGGTGCATACTTTATACCTTATCCTGAGACCATCAGTGCAAGGATTGAGATGGCAGACGAACATCAAGGAACAATAGACATTCCCTATAAATATGTGAATTGGGTAACAAAAGGAATGACGGCAAACATAGAATTTGAGGGCTACGATGCAGAAACCTACGGAACAGCCTATGGTACGATAACCGCCACATCGCATACACCCCGACAAACGACAGAAGGTAGCGTGTTCACAGCACAGGTAAAGGTAACGGATTGCAGGTATAAAATTATCAAGGGAATGACAGGCACAGTATCTATACTTGTTAGCAATGAAAGCGTGCTTCAAAGAATTGTCAAGCAAATAACAAACAGCATATAATATCCTTTTTAACCGTAATAAAGCGATGAAAGAGAAAGGCAGATGTAGTTACTGCGTAGTATAATTATTTTGAACACCCAACTACACGTTAATCCTTTTTCTTTCACCGCTTTATCCTTTATTGTAGTTATGTAGTAAGATATAATCAGTGAAAGAAAAAGAAATATATTTATCAGTTCTTGGTATTGTCCAACAAGGTGGAGGTACCACGCACGCGTACCTTCTGAGCCGTTCCTACTAATCCGCTGGTGTTTAACACACTGGTTCCCACAAGTTTACCTTGTAGCATCTGCTCAATGCTTTGATGCCCATCGTAAAATAAATCTTCGCTTTTTACGGTGTTGGCAGAGCCAATCATCTCATTCTTTCTAATGCGTTGATAGCCCGTTACCACCACCTCATCAATAAGCTCAACCCCGTCTTCCATCAAAACTTTCATTTCCTTCTCGCCCTTCCATGGAAGCAACAGGGGCTTCATGCTGGCGTAGGTAAACTGCAATTTTGGGGCGACGACGTCGGTTTCCAACCTGAAACGTCCTTCCAAATCGGTTTGTGTACCCTGCGAGGTTCCTTTGATAAAAATGGTTACTCCTGGCAATGGTTCTTTGTCGGTAGCCGACAACACAATGCCCTGAATAAGGTGCTTGTGTGCTCCATCGTTTGATTTCGCCTCAGTGGTGCGCAGCGAATCTGTTGGAAATTCGCTTTTCACTGGAGCCGCATACGCATGAAAGTTTATCGCAGCCATTGGGCTTAACAAGCAACAAGTGATGACAATACTTTTCATAACCCATGTGAAAAGTAACTGTTTTGCCGATTGATTATTTGCCATACATGATTAAAAATTTAAAGACAATATCCTTTCTTTGTCTTAGTTATACTACATTCGAATTACTTTAAAAACAATCTGGTATTCTTAAATAAAGTGCAAATATAGTGAAAATTATTGCAATAAGTGTGATTTTATCTTACTTTTTGCAACGTAAAACACGTTTTATCTTTACGTTGCACGGATGGAGGGTGGGGTAGAACTGTAGAAAGAATGCCACTGTTTAACCCCTGTTGGCGCCATTCATCTCATTTCGGCAACGAGGGTAACATTGCCCATTACGTTGTGATTTTTTACCAATTTTCGCCCCAAAAACGGCATCTGCAAATTGACAATCTGGAAAAAAATGATAGGCAAACAGGAAGCAAACAGGCGATTGTTTAGTAAGAAAAATCGCATTTTACACTAAAAATCTGGCTTTTTCTCCGTTATAACCATCTTTTTGTCCGTTAATCTGTAATGTATTGCAGGGCAAAGTCATGTGAATTGGCCCCTTAAAGCAATGAGATTTAAGCTAAAAGTGGTTGGATATCCAGCTCGTTCGATATGCGATGCGCGTAAAATGTTGGCTATTAGCGACATGCGAAAGTCGCTTGTTTTGGGCGTATTTGTGACCAGCGGCGAGGTTGTTTGCAAATTCGCCAAGCATGGAGAGGTGCGTTGTCAAGAAAAATTGTAGTAAGGAGTAGTCAAGTTTACAAGTTGACGAGTTGACAAGTTGTTAGTTCTTTAGTTTACAAGTTGACGAGTTCTTCAGTTTACAAGTTGTTAGTTCTTTAGTTTACAAGTTGACGAGTTTACGAGTTAACAAGTTGTTGGCTTTTTTGTTTATGTCGGCTAATGCGTGGTGTGCAAGTTCGCAAGTTCACGAGTTGATGGGCAGTTAGCATCTTAGCTGATGTCCGCTAACTCCCATTAACTCCTGCTAACTCCCATTAACTCCCGTCAACTTCCGTTGCCTCGTAGCTATTTTTTCTTGTTCCTATTGGCGCGCTGTTGGCGGTATTTGGCCTTTTGACGAGCCGACCCACTGCCGTGCGCGCCAGTGATGTACTGCTTCTTCTTGGCTTTGGTCTTTACCTTTCCATCGTCCTTTTGCTCTTTCGGTGGTTTGCGAAACACCAAGCCATTCTCTAAAATATCGTCAAAATCGTTCATGTCTGTAGGTGTGATATCTGTTAATGATGGAACAGTCGGACGCCTGTCATGGCCATGGCGATGTCATATTTATCGCATGTCTCAATAACATGGTCGTCGCGAATGGAGCCTCCGGCTTGGGCGATGTACGCTACGCCACTCTTGTGCGCGCGCTCAATGTTGTCACCAAAGGGGAAGAAAGCGTCGCTACCCAAGGCCACATCCTTGTTTTGGGCTATCCAGGCCTTCTTTTCATCAGCGGTGAACGGCTCTGGTTTGGTGGTGAAGAAGTGTTGCCAAGTGCCATCTTGCAGCAAATCTTCGCATTCGTCACCAATGTACTGGTCAATGGTGTTGTCACGATCGGCACGGTGAATGTCTTTCTTGAAGGGCAAGTCCATGACCTTTGGGCACTGGCGTAGCCACCAAGTGTCGGCCTTTTGCCCTGCCAGGCGCGTGCAATGGATGCGGCTCTGCTGTCCGGCACCGATGCCGATGGCCTGTCCGTCCTTCACATAGCACACGCTGTTGCTCTGGGTGTACTTGAGGATGATGAGGGCGATGATGAGATCTCGCTTGGCTTCATCGCTGAAATGCTTGTTTTTGGTGGGGATATGCATGAAGAGTAAATCGTCATCAAGCTTGATGTCATTGCGTCCCTGCTCGAAGGTAATGCCGAAAATCTGTCGCCGTTCGATGGGTGCAGGAACGTAATTGGGATCTATCTGGATGACGTTGTAAGTGCCTTTGCGCTTTTGTTTTAAGATATCGAGCGCTTCTGGCGTATAACCGGGTGCGATAACACCATCGCTCACCTCCCGCTTAATCAATGTGGCGGTGGCAGCATCGCAGGTGTCGCTCAGTGCTACAAAGTCGCCATACGAGCACATGCGGTCGGCCCCGCGTGCCCTGGCGTAGGCACATGCCAGCGGCGAAAGTTCCATCTTGACGTCGTCAACAAAGTAAATCCGCTTCAAAGTGTCGCTCAGAGGAAGTCCGATGGCGGCTCCTGCCGGCGACACATGCTTGAACGAGGCTGCCGATGGCATGCCGGTTGCTGCTTTCAACTCTTTCACCAGCTGCCAACTGTTCAGGGCATCGAGAAAATTGATGTAGCCTGGTCGGCCATTCAACACTGTGATGGGTAACTCGCCTTCGTCCATATAAATGCGGGAAGGCTTTTGGTTGGGATTGCATCCGTACTTCAATGCTAATTCTTTCATGATGGAATCGTATTCTAATATGTTACAAAGTTACGAATAATTATTTTGTTATGCTGTGTATATGCCTGTTTTTTACACTTTTATCCATTATCTCACTTGGCGGTAAAAAAATAAAGGTTAGAATGCAATTGCATTCGTATTTTTTCAGTACTTTTGTGTCGTGTTAACAATTGATGGGTTGAAAAGCACAGGTTTCAACAGGTCAATCGGTGACAAAACATGTCAAAATAGGGATGTTCATCAGCGAATGTTAGACGATTTTAAACTCCTTCTGCAAGAAGTGGAAGGTACGATTGGTAAGAAAATCACATTATCTTCTGATTTTGAAAAGCTGGCCCGATTGTTTTCCAATCGTGGGTTAAGCATGACGGAGAGTGCGCTCAAGGGCGTGTGGAACCATGTCAGCATGAAAGAAAAGCCGTCCAAGGCTACATTGGATGTGCTGGCTTTGTTTGCTGGTTTCCAGAGTTGGGACGATTTTAAGCAGGCTTTGCATGGTGAAAACAATGGTGACTTGGAGGGCGAAGACCATCCCAAACGCCTTCGTCATGGCTGAGATTAATAGGTTGATGACAGGGAAATGCATCGTTTGCATCAAGTGACAGCTATATAAAAAGAGGTGGTAGCTATATAAAAAGAGGTTCAATGAGCAAAATCATTAAACCTCTTTTTATATGTCCTAAAGTCTGAAAAGACAGCGTGTTACTTGTTTGTAACCGTTCTTCTTTCCTGAATGCGAGCCCTCTTACCTGTAAGGCTACGCAGATAGTAAAGCTTAGCGCGACGTACCTTACCGCGTTTGTTCACTTCGATAGAGTCGATGTTAGGTGACTCAATAGGGAAAATACGCTCAACGCCTACTGTTCCGGACATCTTGCGAACGGTGAAACGCTTCTTGTTGCCATGTCCTGAAATCTTGATAACAACACCACGGTAGAGCTGAATACGCTGCTTGGATCCCTCGACGATTTTGTAAGCGACAGTGATAGTGTCTCCAGCTCTGAACTCTGGGAACTCCTTGCCGGTTGCAAATGCTTCTTCAGCAACTTTAATTAAATCCATTGTATTTGGTCATTAAATATTGTTTGTCGTTCCAACACAACATGGCGAGCAACTCTTCTGCTGCCAGCGGTTATGCCGAAAAGCGGTGCAAAGTTACGACAAATATACCAAACTCACAAGCATTATTGCTATTTTTATGCGCAGGGTAGTACAGATGTCTGTTATTGGCACATACAGCTATCAGAAATATATTTTCATCTGCATGACGGTCTCTTTCGGATGGTTGCGCCATTACCTTCCCCTTTTCACCAAACCAGGTCTTTTACAGCCATTGGAGGCTGGCATCCCAAAGGTTGCATGGCATTGACGAAGTGGATGTATTGGTAATCTGAGAGTTGGGCCGCACCGATATCCTTGGTGAGGATAGCCTGTTCATCGAGCAGGCGTTGGCGCATCGTCCCACAGAGGAGCGGATGGGTAGGGGTGAATAGTCCGTCGTCGTTTTGCAGGATGACGTTGGCGTACGCGCTATCGGTGAGGAGCCCGTTCTTGAGGATGATGACATCGTCTGCCTGCGCGCCGTGCCACAATGTGTTGATGGGTGTACGGTCGGCATACTTGTATGGATAGTTAATGTCATCGCCATTGACTACCTTTACTATCTTGCGGGGTCTGAGGATATAAGGCTGAAAGTCTATTTCCCGTATTTCCGTATCGTATACCACCCTGCATTTGTAGACACCTTTGTAACAGGCATGCGGTATCCTGATGCCGGAGAGATTTATTCTTGTGCCGTAGTGTGCCTTTAGCGTGCGGTCAACACGTTGTTGGTGCAAGTCGAGCTGTTGCAGAACTCCGTCCACAAGGCGGATTGTTTCAAGGAATTGTATCATGTCGCGGGGAGGTAGATCTTTTCTATTGTTTCGTTATACTCTGACAGGCAGTTGCTGTTCACGGTGATGCCGCCACCACTGCGGAAGTAGAATTTGCCCTGTACCTTCTCTATATAGCGAATGAGCACGCCACTGTCGAGCCGCTCGCCATCGTAATATCCAAACACGCCCGTATAGAAACCACGCTTCTGTCCCTGCTCTGCTTTGTGGATAAGGTGGATGGTGGCCTTCTTTGGCGCACCTGAGACAGAGCCTGCCGGAAGCATTGAGAGGATGATGTCGCCCAATTTCGCCTGCCAGTTATTGCTGAGCGTTCCTTTTATCTCGCTGCTTACTTGCAGGATGGAGCGTTGGGGCGTATCTATCTGGTCGATATATCTGAATCGTGCAACCTCTACCTCGTTGGCATTCAGTCCCAAGTCATTGCGAAGCAAGTCTACCACTGTAACGTGCTCTGCCGTTTCTTTCGGGTCACTGAGTATGGTCTCCCTGGCATTTGGCAAAGCGGCATCTATTGTTCCCTTCATCGGGAAGGTGGAGATGGTGTTGGCCTCGATACGCACAAAGATTTCTGGCGAGAAGCAAACGAAGTGCTCTGGTACAAGGAGGCAGTACGGGGCTCGCGACGTCTCGAAGATGTCAAGCATCGAGGCGTTGCAGGCAATGGGTGTTTGCACGGTGAGATTGGCAAGGAACGAGTCGCCTCTGTGCAAGCCATGGCTTATGGTATCGAAGCGTTGTTGATAGGCCTCAAGGCTCATGGGGTGAGCGGTGAGGCGTGTGTCTATGTCTTTTCGCTTCACGGTGCTGTTGGCTCCTAAGGGTGTCCGGAAGAGAATGTCTTGCTGTTCAAGCGGATTTTCCATGAAGATGGCGTTTTCAAGCTCAAAGTCGAACGCAAAGAGAAAAGGTGTATGGGCTGCCGCGCAGCGGTTCATCTGTCTGGCAACAGTGTGGGGCGAGGTCATTTTCATACGTTATAGAAGTTTTGGAGCATTTGTAATCCGCAAGGTGTCATGAACGATTCGGGGTGGAACTGGACACCAAACAGCGGGGCGTTCCGGTGTTGCAAAGCCATGACCATGCCGTCACTGGTTTCAGAGACGACCTCAAGGCAACGAGGCAGGCTCTCCTTTTCCACTGCCCATGAGTGATAGCGTGCCACTGTTGTTTCCTGCCCAAGATGCTTGAAGAGCGGTGATGTGTCGTTAACCCTCACTTGTGAGGTGCCGCCGTGCACGGGGTGTGGCAGCTGGTACAGCTTTGCCCCGTAGGCTTCCGCCAAGGCTTGGTGGCCCAGACACACGCCAAGATAGGGCACCTTGCCCTCTATGACAGGGAATATTTTAGGCAGAAAGCCCGCCTCTGAAGGCAGCCCGGGGCCGGGGGAGGCCACGATATGGCGGTATTGCAGTAGGGAGGAAAGTGAGATTGCATCGTTCTTCCGCACCTCAAACCGCTCGTTTTCAGGTGCTGCTGCCCGTAAAAGGTGAAAGAGATTGTAGGTAAACGAATCGTAATTGTCAATGATGAGGGTACACATTGTCATATATACATTTGTGGGTTGATGAAAAGGCTCGCATTGGGATTCCTATGGAAGATAGGATATGGAGAAGTAAACAGTACCACCCTACATCATGCTGCACGTATGGTGCAAAGGTAATAAAAAACAAAAGAACGCCACCATCAGGGGCTGTTGTTTTTCTTTTGTGAGGTCATGGCACGGCTAACTTTTTTTAACCTATTGATAAAGATGATTATTATTAATTATACTTATTTTTGGGAAAACAAATTATAAGGATATAATTATGAAAAAAAGAGAGTGCCCCCATTGTCATCAATCTGTATCACCATATAAATGTTCTTTTTATCTATGGCAATCTCCCGAAAAGGTGATTTCATGCAATCATTGTGGGAAACAGATTCATCCATTTAAAGAACCAGTATCTCGATTAGTTTGGTTTATCTTGACTTTTTTATTTGCCATTTTACCTGTTTCCATAATGAATTATTTTAGAATAGCATTATGGAAGATAGTTTTGATTGAAGTTCTATTTATAGTACTTGCATTTCTTGTTGCCTGGATTATTCTTTTGATAAAAATAAAATTCATCAAGTAGTGAAGTGAACATATTTAAACTATTTAAATTAATTAGGGTCTGCTAACCAATAGTAACCATGCAAGCTCGTGGTATGGCAAAAACTCCTGCAAGTCCATCGAATTTG
>CAKOVA010000074.1 GCA_934120735.1 uncultured Prevotella sp. | reverse complement strand
AATAACCCTTATATGCTGCCAGACATATAAGGGTTGTTTGTTAGTGTGAAAGACGGCTAATATTGGATGGTTACGGTCCTTCTATGTATCTCTCAAAAGAAAACAACTTTCTATCAAACGATTTTATTTGTAGAAGTTACTATAGTTACGGCTCATTCTATTACAAATTATATAAAATAATCATAGGGCTTGAAACCAAACAAAAGATGATGAAAGCTAACTTAAAAGGAATATATTATGGGAATATTTTTCAATAGGAAGAAAAAGTTTGAACTACAATACGGGTCTTCTAAACCAATAGAAGATACAAGCCTTGAAGATTTTTTGCGATATCCAATTTGGTTATGGGACTATGCAAATGAAGGTGTGGGTGAACAGGACGAGACATGGAATCATCCTGTTGTTAACAGTTATGATGTGACCGATGATATGTGGGATGCTCATATCTTGTTGAGGGATACAAAAAACCGAGAATGGTACGTGGCATTATTAGATGTAAAAAAGAACCAAATAATAGATTTATTCTTAATGACAAAGAATGTCGATATTTACATTAATGAGACAATGATGAAAGGTTTGCCTAAGAAAAAGATTACCTTGAAGGCTATCCCTACTATAAATGGCGAAAGCGGTGTCATATTTGAAGTCCAGGTTCCTGCCAATATCTATGAGTCTACTAACCTGAGTTCGGTATAAGAAAGATGCTTTAAAAGTTGGTAATCAAGCTAATTTATAGTACCTTTAATACTGTAAATCAATTGCAGATTCAAAACCGAAGTGTAAATCTTGCTGGTTGCCTCTACGTTAGGCTCTACCGTGTTGTTTGCAAACTTAAAAAGGTTGAATAAATTTTGTGGTGTCTGTAATTTGGTGTACTTTTGTACACTTGGTAAATTTAAGTATGCAGATGAATTTTAAGAAGAAGAAAAGATGGCATGCCTTGTCAGGACAGCCCTTAACTGATCTTGACAAACAGGTGATGTATTGGGAAAACAAGGGTAAACTGGTTCCCACCCGCGAATTAATCAAAACTCCGGAACAAATAGAAGGTATCAGAAAGTCAGGCGTGGTGAACACGGGTGTGCTGGACCAAGTGGCCAAACAGATTCACGAGGGGATGAATACGCAGGAAATCGATGATATCTGCATGAAATATTGCGAAGAGCACCACGCCATTCCGGCTTGTCTCAACTATGAAGGCTTCCCTAAAAGTGTTTGTACCAGTATCAATGAAGTGGTGTGTCATGGCATCCCTAAGAAAGAAGATGTACTGAAAAACGGTGATATTATCAATGTGGACATGACGACCATCGTGGACGGCTATTACGCAGATGCCTCGCGCATGTTCATCATCGGAAAGACAACTCCGGAGAAAGAACAGCTGGTACGCGTTGCGAAAGAATGCCTGGAGATTGGTGCGGAAGCAGCGAAACCATATAGCTTTGTGGGCGATATTGGCCACGCTATTCAGAAACATGCCGAAAAATACCATTATGGAGTTGTAAGAGACTTATGCGGACACGGCGTAGGAATAAAATTTCACGAAGAACCTGATGTCATGCACTTCGGTCACAAAGGCACCGGCATGTTGCTGGTACCTGGTATGGTGTTCACCATAGAACCGATGATTAACATGGGTACCTGGAAAGTTTTCATCGATGCAGAAGATCCATACGGCTGGGAAATCGTCACTGGTGACGAGCTGCCCAGTGCACAGTGGGAGCATACTTTTGTGATGACCGAACACGGCGTTGAGATTTTGACACACTAAATAGCTTTGATGGTGCAGTTAAATAGCTTTGATGGTGCAGTAATGACGAGAAGAAGTCGCTGACTGCGCCCCGCTGAAGGAAAGAAAGAAATCATGAAGGAAGACATATATATATTAGGTATAGAGAGCAGTTGCGATGATACGTCAGCAGCTGTTCTGCGCAATGATGTGTTGTTGAGCAATGTAACGGCTTCGCAAGCCGTGCATGAAGCCTATGGCGGAGTGGTACCGGAACTGGCATCACGCGCTCATCAACAAAACGTAGTGCCCGTGGTGGATCAGGCGTTGAAGCGCGCAGGAATCACCAAAGAGCAATTAAGTGCAATAGCCTTTACGCGCGGGCCAGGCCTGATGGGATCTCTGCTCGTAGGGGTGAGCTTTGCCAAAGGCTTCGCTCGATCGCTGGGAATCCCATTGATAGATGTCAATCATCTGCAAGGTCATGTCATGGCACACTTCATCAAAGAGGACGATGACGACCATCAACTGCCTCCGTTGCCATTTCTTTGCTTGTTGGTGTCGGGTGGTAACTCGCAAATTGTGAAGGTCAACGCCTACAACGACATGCAGGTGCTGGGACAGACTATTGACGATGCCGCCGGTGAGGCGATAGACAAATGCTCGAAGGTGTTGGGACTTGGATATCCCGGGGGACCCATCATCGATAAATTGGCACGGCAGGGGAATCCGCATGCTTACAAATTTGCAGAGCCACACGTCGCTGGTATGGATTATAGTTTTTCGGGATTGAAGACGTCATTCTTGTATAACTTACGCAAATGGGTGGCTGAAGAACCTGATTTCATAGAGAACCATAAAAATGACATCGCAGCAAGTCTTGAGTTTACCATTGTGGATATCCTCATGAAGAAACTGAGAATGGCCGTGAAAGAAACAGGCATCAACCATGTTGCCGTTGCCGGTGGGGTGTCGGCCAACAACGGATTGCGAAACGCTTTCCGTGAACATGCTGAGAAATATGGATGGACTATCTATATCCCTAAATTCAGTTATACCACAGACAATGCAGCCATGATTGGCATCACAGGCTATTATAAATATCTAGACAAAGATTTTTGTAGCATCGATAAACCCGCATTCAGTAAAGTAACGTTTAAATAAGTAGGCTGACACATCGTGATTAGGTGTGACTAATAGGATAAAACAGAAGGCAACAGTTATAGAAATGGAATTTGAAAGTAAAGTTATCAGTCGTGAGATACAACAGATGTTGTACGATACAAAGAAAACGATTGGGACGGCAGAAAGCTGTACGGGCGGTCGCATTGCGGAAGTCATCATCGCCGTTCCGGGTGCTTCCAATTACTTTAATGGCGGTATCATCGCTTATAGCAATGATGTGAAAGAGAAGTTGCTGGGTGTTGATCATGAGGTGATTGAAGCGCAAACGGCCGTCTGTGAAGAGGTGGCAAGGCAAATGGCAGTAGGTCTTTGTGAAACATTGGATTGTGATTATGTGATTTCCATCACTGGTGTCGCCGGTCCAGGCGGAGGAACACCAGAGGTTCCCGTAGGAACCATTTGGATAGGATATGGAGCGAAAGACGACATTAGGACCTTTCAGCTGACGGAAGACCATGGTAGAGATCTTAATCTAAACTTCGCAACTAACAAAGCACTGCGTCTTTTCTTAGAATATCTTCAGGCAAACGCACCCGAACGGCAACCTGCCAGTCAAGTGGAAAAGTAATGCAAAATAGTATTGTTACACGGTAAAACATCAAAAAAAAACTTAATAAAAGGGATTCTTTCAAGATTTCTTTTGGGTTTTCGATAAATATTTGTAATTTTGCACCCTGTTTGGAATAAGTATCAAAACGAAAACAATAATTTAAGATAGCAATGTCTAAGATTTGTCAAATCACAGGAAAGAAGGCACAGATTGGTAACAATGTGTCTCACTCAAAGCATCGTACAAAGCGCAGCTTTGACGTAAACCTATTCAGCAAGAAGTTCTATTATGTAGAAGAAGGTTGCTGGATTAGCCTTAAGATCAGTGCGGCTGGTCTTCGTCTCATTAATAAAGTCGGTCTTGACGCAGCGTTGAAGAAAGCCGTTTCTAATGGCTATTGCGATTGGAAAGACATTAAAGTAGTAGGAGAATAGTCATTATGCCAAAGAAAGCAAAAGGTAATAGAGTACAGGTAATCTTGGAATGCACCGAGATGAAGGATAGTGGACAGCCAGGAACAAGTCGTTATATAACGACGAAGAATCGTAAAAATTCTCCTGAGCGTCTTGAGTTAAAGAAGTACAATCCTATTTTGAAGAAGATGACTCTTCATAAGGAAATTAAGTAATAAGGAGATTTAATAATGGCAAAGAAAGCGGTAGCTACCCTCCATGAAGGTAAGATGGATGGTCGAGCATATACAAAGGTAATCAAAATGGTAAAGAGTCCAAAGACGGGTGCTTACGTTTTTGATGAGCAAATGGTTCCAAACGAAGCAGTGAAAGACTTCTTTAAGAACTAATATATTTTGATATTTGGAAAAGATGAATGCAGGTCATTTGTCTTTTCACTTGATAAAAGCCACAGGCTCTATGGATAGATTTCCATAAGGCTTGTGGTTTTTTTGTTTGAGTGGTTATTCGATAAAGATGTTCCATAGTGAAGAAAACAGAAACAGGAGGAAGCGTATAGGCTTCCTCCTGTATAGGTGTTATCATTGCAATATATCGAGTGCTTAATCCAGCTTATCTGCAATAAATTGGCGCAGATCATCACCTCTGAGTCCCTGGGCGAGAATGGTACCTTGCTCGTCCACCACAACCGTATGTGGTATGGAGTTGACGTTAAATAGTTGGGCGGCAGCGTTATCCCATCCCTGGAGGTCTGAAACGTGTGTCCACTTCATGTCCAGCTTGTCTACAGCCTGTTTCCAAGAAGCCTCGTCCTTATCGAGAGAGATGCCAATGATGCCCAATCCTTTAGCATGATAGTCGTTGTAGAGTTCCACCACACTTGGTGCTTCCTGGACGCAGGGGCCACACCAACTGGCCCAAAAGTCAAGAATGGTAATCTTGTTTTTGGCCACTTCGGCTTTGACGGAAGTTTCGTTTCCATTGATATCGTTCATCTTGATGTCTGGAATCGTATTGTCTTGCACGGTTTCTTGCTGCGCTTCCGGCTGTTTGTCCTTCTTTTTTGACTGGCACCCAGTGAGTACTAAGGTACTCATCAGGGTGATCGCAATAAATGTGAATGGCTTCATCATAGGTGTAGGGGCTTAAATTAAATATTGTGATGAGATACTCTCATTGTTGATTACACGGCGGATGGTTTCTGCAAACATGTCTGCAACAGACAGTTGTTTAATCTTAGAACATCTTTGAGTGTATGGAATGGAGTCTGTAAAGACAATCTCTTCAATGGATGAAGCTTGCACTCTTTCTGTAGCCGGACCACTCATAACAGCATGTGATGCCAGTGCTCTCACGCTGATGGCACCGGCATTCTTCATGACATCGGCTGCCACGGTGATGGTGCCTGCCGTGTCTATCATGTCATCAATCAAGACAACATTCTTGCCTTTCACATCGCCAATGATTTGCATGCTTTCCACTTCATTGGCGCGTGCACGGGTTTTGTTGCACAAAACGAGTGGACATCCAAGGTATTTTGCATACGTATTGGCACGTTTGGAGCCACCAACGTCTGGAGAGGCAATAACCAGTTGATCTAACTTTAGGCTTTGCAGATATGGGAGCATTACGCCAGATGCATACAGATGATCCACGGGAACGTTGAAAAATCCTTGAATTTGATCGGCATGGAGATCCATTGTAATGAGGCGGTCAATGCCTGCGCAACTCAACAAGTCGGCAACAAGTTTGGCGCCAATGCTCACTCTTGGCTTGTCTTTGCGATCCTGTCTAGCCCATCCGAAATAAGGAATCACCGCAATGATGTGCCTTGCCGACGCACGTTTTGCAGCATCAATCATCAGCAACAGCTCCATCAGGTTATCAGAGTTGGGGAATGTACTTTGAACGAGGAACACATTTTGACCACGAATAGATTGTTCGTAGGAAACAGCAAATTCACCATCAGAGAATTTAGTCATGACCAACTTTCCCAATGGGCAATTCAAACTTGCGCAGATCTTCTCTGCAAGGTAACGCGATTTTGTACCTGAGAAGATTAAAAAAGAGTCTTTGTCACTCATTACTAATTAGCATTTATGATTTATAGTGTTATAGAATATTCTTCAGTTGCAAGGATTATTATTCCTATCCGACAACCTTTCGTAGCTTTTCAAAGTGTGCCATCAAATCTTTGAAATCCGTCTCATTGTGGATGTCAAACCTACTCCACAAGTCGCCTCTTATTACCACTCCGCCAAAGCCATAATCTTTGGCAAGCTTCACATTATCTATATTCATGCCTCCCGCGGCAAATACATGTCGGTCTATCAGTCCCTTCTTGGCAGCCTCTTCAATTTGTTGCATGTTGAAGTTGGCTTTATGATTTTCTTCCTCAATGCTGTCGAAGATGTATGTCAAAAAGGTATCATCGGCTTTTTTCTTCGTTTCCTTCAGCAAACTCAAATCTGAGCAATTGCGAGTAATCCGTCCCCGATAGCCTGCGGGTGGCTGATCGGTTAATTGGTCCAGATGAATTCCTGATAAGTTGTATTCGTTCTTCAGATAATAATGCTCGTGAACCGTAATTCTCTTGTGGTACTTTTCGGGTAGCAGTGACAGTAAACGCTCTGAATAAAGGGGTGACGAACCAGGCTTGTGTAAATGCAAGTTGTCCATTCCTTCATCAAAAAGGGCAGTAAGTATTTTGTCTTCTTCCACAAAAAATGTGGATTTAGTCATGATTACGAGCTTCATCACTATTTTCATTTGATGTTGCAAATGTATGAAAATAATATCAAATTAGCAATTTTATAAGAAATAAAAAGTTACCTTTGCCCAGAAATACATATCTAGGAGACATGAAAGTTGACGCGAGAACATTTGAGAACATAAGGAAACCCATCTATATTCTTGAAGAAACAAAACTGAGACGAAATCTTCAGTTAATCAGCAGTGTAGCCGATAGAGCCGGGGTGGAGATTATATTGGCGTTTAAGGCCTATGCCTTGTGGAAAACTTTTCCGGTCTTTCGCGAGTATATTCACAGTACAACAGCCAGCTCACTGAATGAAGCCTTGTTGGGTTTTCACAAATTTGGCGCTCCTACTCATACTTATTCTCCTGCCTATGTGGAAGACGAGATTGAAGAGATAGCCCGTCTGTCAAGCCATCTCACATTTAATTCCCTATCACAATTGGAACGTTTCGGGCAAACTGTCAAAAGCGTGAATCCATCCATTAACGTGGGCCTGCGTATCAATCCAGAATATTCTGAGGTGGGTACAGACTTGTATAATCCATGTGCGCCGGGAACAAGATTTGGCGTAACGGCTGACAAACTACCTTGCGAGTTGCCTTCAGTGGTCACTGGATTTCATTGTCATTGTCATTGTGAAAGCGGTGCTGATGTGTTTCTGCGAACGCTTGCTCATATTGAAGAGAAGTTTTCTCCATGGTTTTCGCAAATTAAGTGGATTAATTTCGGCGGTGGACACTTGATGACGCGCAAGGATTATGATATCGATTTGTTGGTACAAACCCTTCTTGATTTTAAGAAAAAATACCCACATCTGAAAGTAATTCTAGAACCAGGCAGCGCCTTTGCGTGGCAAACGGGACCGCTGGTGTCGCAGGTTGTCGATGTAGTAGAAGATCACGGCATCCGAACTGCTATCCTCAACGTGAGTTTTACGTGTCACATGCCCGACTGTTTGGAAATGCCATACATGCCGACGGTGCGGTTTGCCGATATCGTTGAGGAGGAAAAACATCTGCCAACCAAAGAACATATATATAGATTAGGTGGAAATTCGTGCCTCAGTGGCGACTACATGGGGTCTTGGCGCTATGACCATGAACTGCAGGTTGGTGAAAACATCATTTTTGAAGATATGATGCATTACACCACGGTCAAGACCAACATGTTCAATGGGGTGGGGCATCCAGCAATTGGATTCTTGCGTAAGAATGGCGAATTGGAAGTGCTACGCAAATATACTTTTGACGACTATGCAGCTAGGATGGATTGAAGAAATAGCAATCTGTTCAGAAAAAAATGATGATTTTATTTGTACAGTCAGAAAAAAGCATTACCTTTGCACAGCATTTGGAGAAATGTCCCTTGCAAAAGGGTGATGCGGCAATAGCTCAGTTGGTAGAGCACAACCTTGCCAAGGTTGGGGTCGCGAGTTCGAGTCTCGTTTGCCGCT
>CAKOVA010000073.1 GCA_934120735.1 uncultured Prevotella sp. | reverse complement strand
AACTCACTGGTGTACGATTACCTATACGAAAAGCCCGAGAATGTGATGGCGTTTATTGAGAATCACGACACCGACCGATTCTTGGGCAATGGACAAGATGTCGCCGCACTCAAACAAGCCTTAGCTCTTTTGCTCACCATGAACCGCACTCCGCAGCTGTATTATGGCACGGAGGTGCTGATGAATGGCACCAAAGAGATAACCGATGGGCATGTACGGCAGGATTTCCCCGGTGGTTTCCCGGGCGATGCACACACGGCATTCACGGCAGAGGGCAGGTCAAAGGAACAAAATGAAATGTTCAACTGGCTCAGCAAGCTGCTGCATTGGCGACAGGGCAATGAAGTGATTACCCAAGGCAAGCAGATTCAGTTCATTCCTTACCAAGGGGTGTACGTCCTGGCACGCCAACATCAAGGTAAAACCGTGCTGACTATACTCAACGGAACATCGAAAGAAGCCCGGTTGGACGTGAAGCGTTACGCCGAAGTAATTGGCAAATCAACCACTGCTCATGACGTCATTACCGGCGAAAACGTGGACATGAGCAAAGACATCAAGTTGTCTCCACGCCAAACGCTTGTCATTGAATTATAGGTAGAAAGGGAGTTAACAGGAGTTAGCGGGGAGTTAAAAAGGAGTTATCGGACATTAGTTCAACTGAGCATTAGAAAGCGAATGCTTTTGTAGTCAATCACAAAAAACTATTGTCCGCTAACTCCTTTTTAACTCCCCGCTAACTCCTGTTTTCTATCCAGCAACTCCTTTTTACTCCCCGCCAACTTCTTTTAACTCCCCTGTTTACTCCCGTCAACTCCCATCAACCTTCCGTCGCCCCCACCCTATGCTCTCGGAGCAAGATGTCAAGAAGAATCTTCAAGAGCTAAACCCGAGATATTTTTCTTTACAAACATAACTTTCAAAATTTCATTATTTGCCAGCAGTAGATTGTTTGGTTTCATATACGCCAAGGATAAGGCACATTCATATCTCGTTATCACACAACTCGTTATAACGTTTCGGCCGTAAAAACAATCCTCTCATCAGTCTTATTTTCTCAAAAGCATTGCCTTAGTGCGCTAATATGCATGCTTTTGGCGTACAAAGTCATGTTCGTTGAGGTGTTAAGTGATGCTTCTGTGCGTGTAATATCATTGTTTTTAGATCGAAAAACAGAATTTTGAGGAAAAACAGCTCCTTGCTTTCATCCGCCAGGCCTATTGTTTTTTTCCAGAATGAGAATTATGAAGGGCTGTTTTTGGGGCTTTTTTTGGTAAAAATAGTTGAAGTTTTCAGTCTGTACCCTCTTCGTGTCACTTTATTTTTGGGTGTTCTACCTGTTTCTCCAATAAGTAGATTTTAACCCAAGTGGATAGCGTTAATAAATCGTAATATAATTAATAAATTATAAAATAACAGCTATTAAGAGAGCCTTATGTTGGCTATGTTTATAGATATGTGTATTTTTGCAGACCGATTATTTCGGGGATGAACTTAGAGTCCCCTGTGCGGATGTGTTAATAGTGGTGCTTTTGGCCGAGCATCACGGTTAGTGAATCGTTCGTACATGAGTGAAATAAAAACGTTTTTTAGTAGTAAAATTTAAATTTTTAATGGACACATTAAGTTACAAGACTATTTCCGTCAACAGGGAAACAGCTCAAAAAGAGTGGGTCGTAGTAGACGCAACCGACCAGATTGTTGGTCGCCTTTGCTCAAAGGTCGCTAAGTTGCTGCGTGGCAAGTACAAGCCAACTTTCACTCCTCATGTTGATTGTGGAGACAACGTCATTATCATCAATGCCGAGAAAATTAAGTTCTCTGGCAAGAAAGAGACAGACAAACTTTATACACGTTATACCGGTTATCCTGGTGGACAGCGTTTCAACACTCCTGCCGAGCTTCGTACTCGCAAGAACGGTGTTGACAAGATTGTTCGTCATGCCGTGAAAGGTATGCTGCCAAAGGGTCCTTTGGGACGTTCTTTGCTGAGCAACCTGTATGTATTCGAAGGCGCTGAGCACGACAAGGCTGCACAGAAGCCTAAGGCTATCGATATTAACCAGTATAAATAATAAGGAAAGATGGAAGTAATCAATGCAATAGGCCGTCGCAAGAGCGCCATCGCTCGCGTATACCTGACTGAAGGTACCGGCAAAATAACGATTAACAAAAAAGATATTGAAACCTATTTCCCATCAGCTATCTTGCGTTATGTGGTTAAACAGCCATTGGAAACACTTGAGGTTGAAGGAAAATATGACATCAAAGCCAACCTTGATGGTGGCGGATTCACAGGTCAGAGCCAGGCACTTCGCCTCGCCATTGCCCGTGCGCTCGTCAAGTTGAATGCTGAAGATAAGAAGGTGTTGAAGGACAATGGATTCTTGACACGTGACAGCCGTGCTGTTGAGCGTAAGAAGCCAGGACAGCCCAAGGCCCGTCGTCGCTTCCAGTTCAGTAAGCGTTAATGAGGAGAGTAGTTGACAAGTTCACGAGTAGACAAGTTGACGAGGTGATACTTCAAAACTTGTAAACTTTCAACACGTAAACTTGTAAACCTGCAAACAGTTAACTCGTAAACTTACAAGCTATCAACTCGTAAACCTGTAAACGGTTCACTCGTAAACTTGTAAACTTGTAAACAGTTAACTCGTACACTAACAAGCTATCAACTCGTAAACTTGTAAACTATCAACTCGTAAACTTGTAAACGGTTCACTCGTAAACTTGTAAAACTTGCAAACAGTTAACTCGTACACTTACAAGCTATCAACTCGTAAACTTGTAAACTATCAACTCGTAAACTGATCACCCGTTTAGTATCTAAATCCTCGAGATTTCCCATGCGTGGCGAACTACTCGAAGATTGGTTCTAATCAACTAAAAAGAAAGTAAACAATTTAAAGAAAAGAAAAATGTCAAGAACAAATTTTGACCAATTATTGCAGGCAGGTAGCCACTTCGGACACCTCCGTCGCAAATGGAATCCAGCCATGGCTCCCTATATCTTCATGGAGCGCAATGGCATTCACATCATCGACCTGAACAAGACGGTTGCTAAGATTGACGAAGCAGCCGAAGCTTTGAAACAGATTGCGAAGTCTGGTAGGAAGGTTTTGTTTGTCGCTACTAAAAAACAAGCTAAGGACATCGTAGCCGAGAAGGCTGCATCTGTAAACATGCCATACGTAAATGAGCGTTGGGCTGGTGGTACACTCACCAACTTCCCTACCATTCGTAAGGCTGTGAAGAAAATGACAAACATCGACAAGCTGATGGCTGATGGCACATTCGAAAACATCTCCAAGCGTGAGTTGCTTCAGATTACACGCCAACGCGCCAAGTTAGAGAAGAACTTGGGTTCTATTGCCGACCTTACACGCTTGCCTTCTGCACTGTTCGTTGTAGACGTATGCAAGGAACACATCGCTGTGAAGGAAGCCAATCGCTTGGGTATCCCCGTGTTTGCTATCGTTGACACCAACTCAGATCCTAAGAACATCGACTTCGTGATTCCCGCAAATGATGATGCGAAAGATTCTGTAGAAGTAATCTTGACCGCTTGCTGTCAAGCCATCGCTGAGGGTTTGGAGGAGCGCAAGGCTGAAAAGGCTGATGAAAAAGCTGCTGCCGAGCAACAAGAGGAAGCTGCAGAGGCTAAGCCAAAGCGTGCTCGCAAGGCTCGCAAGCAGACCGAAGAGGCTGAGAAGGCTGAAGGAACAGAGGAAGTAGCTGCCAAGGCTGAACCTGCAAAGAAAGAAAACAAGGAAGCTGAAGCTAAAGAAGAAGCTCCTGCTGCTGAATAATCATATTGAATAGAGAAGAACGAAGGGGAAAAGGTATGTTCTTTACATATCTGGTGCGCTCTTCATTCTTCTCTGTCCTTTTTTATAAAAGAATAATATTAACCCAATAAATAAGATTTTTATATTATGGCTGTAACAATTGCTGATATACAAAAGCTTCGTAAAATGACCGGCGCTGGTCTGGCTGATTGCAAGAAAGCGTTGACCGAAGCGGCTGGTGACATGGATAAGGCTGTTGAGTTGGTTCGTGAACGCGGACTGGCTATCGCTGCCAAGCGTTCTGATCGTGAGACTTCAAACGGCTGTGTGCTCGTGAAAGTTGACAAAGACTTCGCTGCAATGATTGCCTTGAAGTGCGAGACTGACTTCGTGGCTAACGGCAAGGACTTCATCGAGTGTACACAAAACATCCTCGACGCTGCCGTTGCTGCTAAGGCCAAGACTATCGATGAAATCCTTACTTTGAAGCTCGCAGATGGAAAAGATGTTGCCACAACCGTTACACTTCGTTCTGGTATCACAGGCGAAAAGATGGAGTTGGATGGCTATCGTTTCCTCGAAGGTGAAAATATTGAAGCATACAACCACATGAACAAGAACATCTTGTGCACGATGGTTCAGACCAACAAACCTGCCGCAGAGCAGGCTCACAACATCGCCATGCAGGTTGCTGCGATGAACCCTGTGGCCTTGAATGAAGAAAACGTTTCGCAAGAAGTGAAAGATGCTGAGTACAAGGTGGCCGTAGAGAAGACCAAAGAAGAGCAGATTGAGAAGGCTGTTTCAGCCGCATTGAAGAAGGCTGGCTTCAACTTGTATATCGCTGAGAGCGAGGAACACATGGAGGAAGGCCTCCGCAAGGGTGAGATTACCGCTGAGCAAGCAGAAGAGATTCGTAAGATTAAGGCTGAAACAGCAGCTGACAAGAAGGAGCACTTGCAAGAAAACATGATTCAGAATATTGCCAAAGGCCGTATGAACAAGTTCTTCAAGGAAAACTGCTTGTTGAACCAAGAATATATCCAGGACAGCAAAATCACTGTTTCTGAATACTTGAAACAGGCTGACAAGGATTTGGAAATCGTGGATTTCAAGCGTTTTAGCTTACGTGCAGATTAAGAAATAGCTTCCAAGGAAGGAAGATTCATGACATAGAAAAGTCCGGTTGAGTATCTCTCAATCGGGCTTTTTGCGTTTATCTTCGCTACTTCTTCTAATTTGTAGTATCTTTGCAGCATACCAAATTGCAGCTGCTGGCTGCGTAGAATCAATAGAAAAAATCAAAGAGATGAAGATATTTGCCGTTGGAATGAATTACGCACAGCACAATAAAGAGCTGTTGGGAACGTTATTAAAACCAGAGAAGCCTGTGATTTTCATGAAGCCTGATTCGGCTTTGCTCAAAGATCATAAGCCGTTCTTCATTCCCGATGACTTGGGGAGGATAGAATACGAGGCCGAAGTAGTCGTGCGGATTTGTCGATTAGGTAAGACTATCTCAGAGCGATTTGCCCATCGTTACTACGACGCTGTTACACTGGGAATAGATTTCACCGCCCGTGAGCTGCAACAAAAGTTACGCTCAGCAGGGCAGCCTTGGGAGCTATCCAAAGGATTTGATGGTGCGGCAGCTTTGGGTGACTGGGTAGATGTAGGCAAGTTTCGCGACATGCAGGCGCTCAACTTCCATCTTGATATCAATGGAAAGACGGTGCAAGAAGGGTTCACGGGTGACATGTTGTATAAGATTGATGAGCTGATAGCTTATATCAGTCGATATTTCACCTTGAAAACTGGTGACATCTTGTACACCGGTACGCCTGCGGGAACGGGAATGGTGAAGGTAAATAACCATTTGGAAGGGTATCTGTCAGACCGGAAGGTGCTTGAAATGAATTGCAAATAAACACATAATTAGAACGCGTGTTGAGAGGAATCAAATTTCTTGTTATAGGTTTTTTGTCGCTTTTGTGCTTGAGCCTTTCTGCTCAAGAGCGTTTTTTTAACTTGACGGCAGCTGACGTGAAGATAGATTCAAGGCTGCCTCATTTTGTCCATTCCTTTACTCTGGGAGATCAATACGCAGACTCTTCCTATGCCGTTTCTATTCTATACCCCGAATTCATCGACATGACGTCGGCCGATATTGCACGATACAGACAGCTTTCTGATGCGCCATTGCCAGCCTTACCACCTATCCGACAACGGTTGGCTTTGGATAGAAAGAAGGGATCGTTGGAGGTAGACTTTTGTCCTTTGGTGTTTCGTGACGGCAAATATCAAATCTTGGTTAGCTTCATGCTGCGATTTGAAGCCCTACCACGCAAACAATCGCTGCGACATGCAGCAGTACAGAGAAGAGCAGGCGGCACAAGTCGTTATGCGGCTCACTCGGTATTGGCGTCAGGCAAGTGGGCAAAGATACGTGTACCCGCATCAGGCGTGTACCGGTTAACGGATGACTTGATTCGTAAAGCCGGCTTTACAGATATTAATAAGGTGAAAGTTTACGGCTATGGCGGTAGGTTACAAAATGAGAAACTGGTTGCAGAAGAGTTGGTGGCAACCGATGATTTGAAGGAAGTTCCCACCTGTTGGGTTGATGGGCGTCGATTGTTTTATGCATACGGGCCAGTGTCATGGGAATCCAACACAGCCACTCGTCGCACTCGAAACCCCTATTCCGACTATGGCTATTACTTTTTAACGCAGACAGATGACGCACCCACGTCTGTCGATTCTACGGCATTTCTGGCGTCTTTCTATCCCTCGCCTGACGATTATCACACCCTTTACGAAGTTGACGGTCATGCATGGTATGCTGGCGGGCGCAACTTGTTTGATCCTAATCCCATCCCTGCAGGTTCTTCCAAGACTTTTATCATTCCGTCTAAGGCGGGTCAAGGCCATGCTAAGATGTCAGTAAATCTATCAGCTGGCACCGCATCTCAGGCAACCGTGGCCTATCAGCATGCCGAATTGGGGACGTTGAACATCCGTTTAAGAGATCATGACAGTGGAAATGAAGCGGGTGCGTTATATGAAATCAACAGAACAGGGACGACTGATTCGGTCAAGATAACCACAAACTCCGGCGGTCCGGTTCGCTTGGATTATATTTCTTTTATGTGGCAAAAGGCTCTGCCAGCACCACAACTCAAAGGAACCTCCTTCCCTGTTCCTGAATATGTTTACAACATTACCAACCAAGACTTGCATGGAGATGGCTTCGCCGACATGGTCATCATCATTCCTACCAGCCAAAAGCTTCGTACGCAGGCCGAACGCCTGAAGGCTTTTCACGAGCAAAACGATGGCATGCGGGTACGCATCGTGCCGGCTGATGAACTTTATAACGAGTTCTCGAGCGGCACTCCTGATGCCAATGCCTACCGCAGGTACCTCAAGATGCTGTACGATCGGGCACAAACCGAAGCTGACATGCCGAAATATCTGTTGCTGTTTGGCGATTGTGTCTGGGACAACCGAATGCTGACGGCCAACTGTCGCAACCTCAATCCTGACGATTACCTACTTTGTTTTGAAAGTGAAAATTCGTTCAGTGCCCTTCATTGCTATGTAGACGATGGCTTTTTTTGCGCTTTGGACGACGGAGAAGGTTTGAATACCAATTTCTCTGACAAGCAAGATGTCGCCGTGGGTCGTTTTCCGGTGAAGACAGAAGCCGAGGCCAAAGTGATGGTTGATAAGGTTATCAACTATGTGAAAAACCAAAATGGCGGTGCATGGCAAAACACTTTGGTATTCATGGGCGATGATGGCGAGGATAATCTGCACATGCGTGGCATCAATGACACGGCCGATGCCATCTCAACACAATACCCCGGCTATTTGGTTAAGAAAATCATGTGGGATGCATACGTTCGCGAAACTTCGTCTACTGGACATGCCTACCCAGAGGTAACGCGACTGATTAAGCAGCAACAGACAGCAGGAGCCCTCATCATGGATTACGGTGGACATGGGTCAGAAATACAGATTTCCCATGAAAAGGTGTTGAATTTAAGTGATTTCCAGTCGTTCAACAATCCAAATCTTCCCTTGTGGGTCACAGCTTCGTGTGACATCATGCCTTTCGATGGCGTTGCTCCAACCATTGGTGAGGCAGCTGTACTCAATCCAAAGGGCGGCGCTTTGGCTTTCTTTGGCACAACCCGTACCGTTTGGGCTTATTACAATGCCCAGATCAACACCTCTTTCCTGCGGCATGTGTTGAGCAAGGACCGTGCTGGGAAACCGATTACGATAGGTGAAGCTCAACGCTTGGCCAAGAATGAGATGATTGATACC
>CAKOVA010000072.1 GCA_934120735.1 uncultured Prevotella sp. | reverse complement strand
ACCAACTTCGTTTTCTCTGTTCAGAACGAAACTCCAGACTTTAAAAGTATTCTCACCTTTGTTCGTTTCTAGTAAGAATTGAACGGTTCGTAAATATTCACCCATGAGCATCTTTAACAATACTCATGCTTCTTGTACTACTTCTGTCTTTATGTAAATCTTTTCAAAGAACGCTTCTTTATGTTGCTCACGAGTGTTTCATTTGTGTTTCATTCTCGAAAGCGGGTGCAAAAGTAAACACTTTCTTGGCAACTTCCAAATATTTTCAGAAAAAAGTTTGATTTTTAAGAGAAACTTGATTTACATCAAGCGAAAAGGGTGTTTTTTCTAGGCAATCTAGGATTCCTAGGTAATCTAGGGTTCCTAGGGATTCTAGGGATTCTAGGAAAACTAGGGATCCTAGGAAGCCTTGGGATTCCAGGAAGCCTAGGGATTCTAGGGGACGTGTGCGGCTGCCATTTATTGAGACATCCCGTCGGCTCGCAGCTTCAAGAGCTCTTCTTTCAAGCGGTTGTTTTCGGCTTTCAGGCGTTGATTCTCTTCCTTCAGCTGCTGCATGAGGCGGTCTTGCTGCTTGCGATAACCCGTGCGGGCCGCATACATGCGCTCTTTGATGCCACCGTGTTCAACAAACTGCTTTTCCAAGTACTTCAAATAATTGCACATCATGCGGTCGGTAAGATGGCACAGTGTGAGCAGCGTGTTGCAATATTCTTCAGCGGTCCACTTGGCGGCAAAAGGCATATAGTGGATGGCGAGATTGTGCGTGCGACAGAATTTCAGCATTCTATCATAGCGTTTGTGCTGACTGGTCCACAGCTCGAGCCTGCGCGTGTGCAGATAGTCCTCATAATCTTCGCGCAACTCCTGCAACGACCCGCGAGCAACATTCAGCAGTTTAAGTTGCATCTCGGTAGACGTGATTCCGTCTTCCAGCCCTTCCACGATATTTTGTTTCCCCGAACGCGCAGCCTGCACCATTTGGTCTACCGTTCGGTCGCCATACTTGGGCAGGAACTTCTGACAGAACAAAAAAGTAAGCTGAAAGATGGCATCCGCCTTTTGATAGAATCTCAATTTTCCTACCGGTGTACCGTTTTCCAACACCCATTGATTCTTGTTCTCACCGTCAGCCATCTTCGAATCCCCGATTACGATTACTTGTTTCTCATGCTCTGCAAAGATACAACATCCGACAAGCTATTGCAAGAAAAGAGGGTTAAAATTTTAGGGCATTCACCAGTTGGTTGCCGCCGGGCAAAAGACATGCTATTACCATACAAACTCCATGCTATTACCAGACAAACTCCATGCAATTGGCGGTCAATCCCTATGCAATTGGAAGACAATACCCATGCAATTGGCGGTTATCCTCATTGCTATTACAAATTGCTCCTATTGCGTTTTCTTTTCCTTATTATTGAAAAAAATATTTACATCGGCGACGACGACGTTTTTCGCACGCACATTCGACGACGGATAATTAGTATAATCAGTATTATTAGTATTATTAGTATATATAGGAGCCATGCTTGATTTTCAAGCAGTTAGGAGGGGGTAAATTGATTGTTCGTTCAATGTTCATTCAATTTCCGTTCAACTATCAATTAGTTTTCAAGTAGGAAAATTCCGCCATTGAACTCATCAAAAAGGGAGAGGGAGATGATTAATTCTTTACAAAAGAAGCGGAAAGAAGGAGTAAGTGAATAGATGATTTTAATTTTCCACCACACCACGCATGCGCTTTTTATGGACATTTGCGTGTAAACTTTTTGAGAAACAGGTGGCCGTACCATCTTCTTGGTATTTTCACCCATGTCTACACCTTATTATATAGTCCAAATCAATCAAACCATCTTTTCACGCCAACCGCTTTTTCACTTTGGCTGGCACGCCTGCTGCCATACAGTCATCGGGAATATCGGTGGTGACCACCGAACCAGCAGCTATCACGCAACGCTTGCCGATGGTAACACCCGGACACACAATGACACCCCCACCCAACCAGGTATCATCGCCGATGCTGATAGGATAAGAGGTTTCTTGCGGCAAACGTCGTTCCAAATAGTTCATGGGATGCTGCGGTGTGTACAACTGGCAATTGGGACCTATAAGGACATGATGCCCAATGCGCACATAAGCCCCGTCCAAGATGGTACAGTTGTAATTAAGAAACGTATGCTCACCTATCGTGATACCGCTGCCATGGTCGCAATGAAAGGGCGGACAGATGGTGGTGCTCTTCGGGATGCCGGGGATGAGCCGTTCGATGACATCACGATAATGCTCGTCGGTGAGCGTCATGGTCTGCAACTGGCGACACAAGTCTATTGCATGTGCAAGACTGGCCGCGACCTCCGGGTCTGCAAAGGAATACCGCTCCTCTGTACGCATCTTTTCAAATTCGGTCTTCATCATTTTCTTTTTCTTGGTGGTAAAGTTACACTTTTTCGAGCATTGTCACAAAGAAAACAATAGAAACACAGCATGCCCTATTTATCTTCTTCGAAAGAAAACCATGCCGAATGCGTCATGTGTTGCGCCGGATCTTTTTAACTGCATGGAGTCAGATAGATTTGCATCCTTCACATAAATAATATATCTTTGCAGACAAATACATCAATAAAAAAGACTTATGGAAGTAAATGATTTAGACAGATTGATTAGAGAGCAAGAGGGTTCGTTGTCACTGGCCTTCCCAGCTCTCATGCGAAAAGTATATGTTTGGATGACCTTGGCGCTGGTTCTCACCGGCATAACGGCCTATGGCGTGGCTTCATCACCTGGCTTGATGATGACCATCATTCAGACTCCAGCCATCATGTGGGGCCTCATCATAGCCGAACTGGCTATTGTCATCGCCATATCGGCAGCCATCAACAGACTGTCCCTCACGACGGCTACGCTGCTCTTTGTGCTATATTCGGTCCTGAACGGTGCCACGCTGTCGCTGATATTCGCCGTGTACACCATGTCCTCCATCGCCAACGTGTTCTTCATCACGGCAGGCACCTTTGGGGTTATGGCAGCATACGGCTATTTTACCAAGCGCGATTTATCATCGTGGGGCAAACTTCTCTTGATGGCCCTCATCGGACTGATTATCGCTACCCTGGTCAACGTATTCTTGGTTAAGAGCAGTGGCTTCGACTTAATCCTCAGTTATGCAGGCGTATTGATTTTCGTAGGACTTACCGCATACGACACACAGAAGATTAAACAGATGCTGGCCATGCAGACAGACATGGGCGAAGGTGCGCAAAAGGTGGCCCTATTGGGTGCGCTGTCATTGTACCTCGACTTCATCAACCTGTTCTTGTATTTGCTGCGGATATTCGGAAGGAGAGAGTAAAGACAATGAAAACCATTTATATGACGTGTGCCGCCCTATTTTGTGCGGCACTGATGAGTTGTGGCAGCTTGCAAACTGATACCACGCAGGCTCAAAAGAAAGAAACAAGCACGTTTGGCCAAATACTCAGTGCCATGACCAACGGTGATGCCTTAGGCAACGCTTTCAACAGCGTTATTGGTCTGGACAAGCCAACTGAGGCCCAGCTTTATGGCTCGTGGCACTACACCCAACCGGGTGTGGCGTTCACCAGCAAGAACGCTTTGGCGAAAGCAGGAGGCGAAGTGGCGGCCACACAGGCCAAGGAGAAGCTGAAAGCACCGTACCAAAGCGTTGGATTCAATGCAAGAAACACCACACTTCAATTAAACAAGGACAAGACCTTTACCATTCAGTTGGCTGGCAAGACCTTTCAAGGCTCGTACACTTACCACCCAGACGAATGTAAACTGGATTTGCAGACGTTTCTCATCACCTTTCCGTGTTATGTCAAGCGCACGCCAAAAGGCATGAGCTTTCTCTTGGAATCGAAAAAACTGCTCACCCTGTTTCAGGCCATCGCCAGCATCAGCGGTAACAGCAAACTGGAAACCATCGGTAAAATTAGCAAAAACTACGATGGCATCCGTATGGGATTTGAAATGGGAAAGTAGGTAAACCAAGGCGATAGTAAATCAATCATGGAGAGCAACCTGATATTATACACGAACGACAGTGGCGACGTAAGCATTCAAGTACGCTACGAAGATGGAACTTTTTGGCTTACTCAAAAACGCATGGCAGAGTTGTTCAATGTGAGCGTGAGTACTATCAACGAACATCTAAGAAGCATCTTCAACACGGGAGAGCTATCGGAAGAGGCAACTATTCGGAAATTCCGAATAGTTCAAAACGAAGGAACTCGCCATAAAAGTTGGCTCTTCGCCCCCAAGTTTGCCTTTTGTTCTTCACCCTTTCGTTCCGTCTGCACATTATGCACGATGGAAAAAGTGATAAAATGGATAAAGATTATAACAAAACATGATATTTTTCTTCCTGTATCACTTTTATTTCATATCTTTATTGCAGAAATCAAACTTTATCCCTATGACAGAAAAAGACAGCAGCAAAGAATATACGAAACAGAGTACTTGTAACCAAAAATAGAATTGTCTAGGAAGCGCAATTAGTCTAAATAATCAAAGCACAAAGAAAAAATGAATACTATATTAAGCTCACTAAATTTATCAACACTCCATTACTATGTTGTATTGCTTTTATTTATTGTTGGTATTGTTACAACTATAGTTTCAATAATTAAAAATACACGTGAGCCTAACAAAAAACTTAAAAGGGCAATTTTAGAGCGTGATTTCTTGGCTTTAGTTATTTTTATTTACTTCATCAGTCTATCAATTTCAAATATTATTTACAATGAATAAATAAAAATAAATTTAGCAGGTTACTTGCCATTGAGTATGTGTGTTGTTTTATTTTTGTCATGTTCTTCAAGTGAAGATAACGAAACGGTATCAGCATATACAGAAATTGCTGATGAAAGTATAGTTGGATTGGAACAGTCTCAGCGTTAACAGCCGCTGTTATCCAAGATTTTGCAGATAAAATATCTCAACTATAACCCAAGTTCTACCCGCGCTGTGACTCTTGAAGAAGATACATTGTGCGAATTATCAAGCGTTTTTGCAAAAAGAAATAGAAGTTTTTCTTGTACAAAACGACATAGATGTTTCAGAAATAAAGAACTGTAAAGATGGCGAATATGGAATGGCTTCTATTGGCACTCTCATTTTAGATTACAATAAAGCGATGAATGCTGAAAACCTGACCAGAGCATCAATAGGCGAATGTGTTTTAAGAGGAGCTGGTGCAGGAGATCTTGGATGATGCGAAACAGATCCGTATTCATCCAATGCAAATACAAATGCGCAGAACGGCATCCATCAAACACTTACAATAGACATGGGTTTAGCCGCTAATCTGTATGGAATTAGCGGCTAAACCCATATTACTTATACGGCAATTGCATGGCTATTAAAAAGCAAGTGTGCAGCTATGCTTCGCCACTCACATTTTTCAGGCGAAAACACCCGTTTCTCATCCCTGCATGAAGCGTTGCTTGTCTACCACGAACCGCAGGTGGTCGCCCTCGCCAATCACCTCACCATCCTGCTTGGCCACCACGTGAAAAAACAGTTTGCGGCGGTCAATCTTTGTCAAAGTGGCCGTGGCTTCCACCATCGCCCCCACCTTACTCGGCTTAAGATGCGACGAGCTGATATGCCCGCCCACCGTGGTTTGTCCTTCTTCCAACTCGTTAGCCACCGCCAGCATGGCAGCGTTCTCCATCAAAGCCAGCATGACAGGCGTAGCCAACACGGGCAAATCGCCCGAGCCAATGACTTGCGCGGTTTGCGCATCGGTCACGGTCAACCGGCTGGTATGGGTCAATCCTTCTTTTAACATCGTTATCGTTTTTTAGATTCAACATTCACCTTGACCATGGCGGGGAACATGTACGCCCAGTCGTTACGCTGGGTGAGCGTTTGCCGCATGGTCGACTCCTTGCGCCTGACACGTCCGCGAAACAGCAATCGCTTGCCATACTTAATGGTCACCGCTTTGTCCAAATCAACCAAGTCGTCATTGAGATAGATGGTCAGCGAGGAGAAATCGCACGCGGTGATGTCCACCTGATTACCATGAATGGACGCGCGCACCATCTTGCCTGGCGCCAACTCATGCCGGGGTGCGCCCAACCAATAGAAATAAGGCTTCACCACTTCGGCCTGTCGCCACACAATTTGCTTGGGATAAGGGTTGCGGCGGAATTGTTGCATCCATGGCACTGCAGCCGAATCAACCCGATTCATCCAATGTCCCGCACCTTTTATTATATGTGTTTGATGAACGTATCCCGTAGGATCGTGCTGTTGCAGCGAGTCCATTTGCAGTCCCCGCTGTGCTGCCAACGTATTACGATTGTAGGCAGCATCGTGTTCACCGCACCAAATCATGAAAGGCGTGTTGCGCAGATTCAGCAAAGACACGTCGCCAGGATGGCCCGCCATCATCGAAGCCGCCGCCCACGAGTCGGCCATGCGCGGGGCCATGCGCCACACACCATCGCCCCCAGCCGAGTAACCCATGAGGTACACCTTGTCTGGGTTGACACCCTCGAAGGCCACACACATCTGGATGAGTTGTTCGTAAAGTGGGTCAATACCTTCATGACACCACATATTCCACAAATTCCATGGCGCACGAGGTGCCACATAAACAGCCTGCTGGGGACGATAAAGGTGTTTTTGGTTCTCCCACTGCTGGTTGTTCACCTCTTGTGTGGTTCCACCTCCCCCATGAAGCGAGATGAACAAGCTATAACCATCGACTGGTTTGTCACCGTAGACCGTCCACCACAGCGGCATAGACACCCCATTATGTGTCAGCGTACGAGCCCTGTAATACAGCCCCAAACGTGCTCGGGTAGTTCTCATCCATTCCCTCTTAAGTCGCTCACCAATGAGCGGCACTTCAGCTTTAGCGATAAATCGCTCGCGCATAGCTCGTTTGGTGTGCGAGAAAGCGGGCAGAGACAGCACGAGCGCAAGCAGCAGGGTGGCTCCCCATCGATAGGTTTGTTTGTTCATCATTGTCAATTATTTGCTTGGTTGTCACGCAAAGATAGCATTATTCTTCGACATCCTCTTCCTTGAAAGCACATTTTTCTCATAAACCTCCATTTGCCTCGCCCATGGCAGTAGCGGTTTTACCAGACCTTTGTCGTAAACAAGAGCAGATGATACCCTCCACTTCTTCTCTGTTAATAAGTGTATATAAATGTTGGTTTTGGCAAGAATCGTTTTGTTTTTATGCAAAATTCATTATATTTGCAGGTAGCTGTGAATAATCTTACAAACGATGAAGTTAAAAGAAGATAGAATAGAAACCATCAAAATGCTCATTTCGAGCAAGGAGATAGGCAGTCAGAAAGAGCTGCTCGATGAACTGAAAAAAGAAGGTTTCGAGCTGACACAGGCCACCTTGAGTCGTGACCTGAAGCAGCTGAAGGTTGCCAAAGCGGCCAGCATGAATGGCAAATATGTGTACGTTCTGCCCAACGAAACCATGTACCGCCGGGTGCACAATCCTGCCTCGGCACGAGAAATGATGCGCACGCCGGGGTTTCTGTCCATCAATTTCTCTGGCAACATCGGCGTCATCAAAACCCGTCCGGGCTATGCCAGCAGCATCGCATACAACTTAGACAACAGCGACATCCCGGAAATTTTGGGGACCATCGCCGGCGACGATACCATCTTCATCGTCGTTAAGGCTGGCGTGAGCGAATACGAAATAACGGACTTGCTCAACGAACTGCTGCTCAATATGTAACAACTGTAGACACATAGCCGAAATGCATGCAACTATTCAGGCATCTGCAACGTCTAACATACAATTAAACTCAAAAGAAAAAATGTCATGAAGAAGAAATTAACCTTATCCAGCAACAAGATGATCGGAGGAGTTTGCGGCGGACTGGCCGAGTATTTTGATGTAGACCCAACCGTCTTTCGCGTGCTCTATGCCGTGGCAACGGTGTTTACCGCTTTCAGCGGACTGATACTTTACCTCGTTTTGTGGATGATTATCCCCAAGAAATAACCGGTAACGAGAGTTGTTTCATGGCACACATGGCATCACGGGATGCGATTTTACCTGCGTCCCGCACATGCTTAGTGTGCATACCAGAGCGAGCTGAAACCCCATGTCGCCCATACGCAGGCTGGGAAAGACGTACAAGCCCCATGAAGATAGCAACCGATTGATGGGCAAAACTTACAGAAAAGCTGCACGGAAGTACTGATTGCGTGCGGTTTTTCGTTGTATCCATCCAGACGTTTTACGTTAAATGATGAAAATAAAAACCCGATTATGACATTATTTTTGTCGTTATATATGTGACAGTTCACCAACTATCTTGAGTTTGACGAGCTTTCTAATGAGGTGATACATGCTGTTTTAGTAGACAAATCACCTTAGCACTTTTCTGTTTTTCTAAAAATAAACTTCCTATTCGGAATTTTTTATCTACATTTGTAACGTATTGATGAAGGGGACAACACGAGG
>CAKOVA010000071.1 GCA_934120735.1 uncultured Prevotella sp. | reverse complement strand
TTTGCGGATACTAAACAATCGCTTCCGCACGTTGTGCCACCCAGTGTAAACACGCAGAAGATAACGCTTGAAAACGTAAAAGCACGATATCTACGCATCAAGGTGTTGTCCGAACACAGTATGCCCCAATGGCATTATGGTTATGGACAGCCCGCCTTCTTGTTCGTAGACGAGATAACGGTTGATTAAGAAAACGGTATGAAAAGAGTTCATCGTGCATGGTCATGATGAACTTTTTCGATGAAAAGGATATGACATGACCAGATGAATGCAGTTGATGACGGATAAAAGTTTTGCCCGCTGCAACTTTTATAGCTGTGCCATCGTCCTATAAACAGTTAGTAAATGGCCTCTTTTGGTAGACCATGTAATCCTCTAAATAGTAAATGGTATGAAGAAAATACTTTGGTTAGCATGTGCTGTGATCTGCGTAGTGACACTCGCATCGTGTGTGAACGTCGTTAAAAAGAAGGATGGCGGAAAGAAAATAACAAAAAACGTGAAGGTGCAACCGTTTAAACGCATCAACTTACAAACGGCTTGTGAAGTGCATTTTGTGCAAGCCGATTCTGTGAGTGTCAAGATTGTAGGGCCTGAAAATGTGATTAAGCACATCAGGACCACTAGTGACGGAACGGAATTAACCATCCAACATACACGAAATAATGGATGGAAAAACCTGCGTTCTTCCGATGACGTGGATATCTATCTTACTTCCCCCGACCTTATTTCGGTGTTGATGCGGGGTGCCGGTGATTTCAATATCGATCGACATCTGGATACAGACACCTTGACAATTCGATTGGAAGGGGCTGGTGATGTTGAGATAAAGGACCTGATTTGCGATGAAGTGAATGTGGAAATGAAAGGGGCCGGCGATATCGAACTCGAGCAAGTGATTGCGTCTAAAGCCTCGTTTAAACTCAAAGGAGTAGGAGATGTCAAGGCTCATCTGGCAAAATGTGACCGGGCGCAATGTGAACTCGAAGGGGTTGGCGACATCGAACTGTCGGGAACGGTTAGGCATTTCAGACACAAGGTGAGGGGAACAGGCTCTATCAACACAGACGATTTGCAGATTCTTTCCCATCATTAGACCAGGAATAAAAGCGAGCGTCTTGGGGTGATGTCAATCTTTTTCGTGTTGTGAGGCCGTTGCTGTCGAATGCATTGCGGCTTCACGACAATGAAAGGAATATTTGAAATGCCACTTCCTTATTTCAAAAATATGTTTTATCTTTGTATCTATTAAGGCTTTTAAGGGGTCATTGCGCCAATGTGCGACAAGATATTGACCGGCCTTTGTCGACAAATAGATAAAACAGATACGAATGAAATATGCTGTGATAGCAGCGGGTGAGGGATCACGTTTGAGCAAAGAGGGGATTGATGTCCCCAAACCGTTGGTAAAAGTGCATGGTGAATCGTTGATAGACCGCTTGATACGAATCTTCATGGAGCATGAAGCAGACGAAATTATCGTGATCTGCAACGAAGCCATGCCTGATGTTTATGCTCATTTGTGCGACCTCAAGACAGATGGTTTGCAGGGCGTTCGAGTTCCCTTACGCCTACTGATGAAGCGTACACCCAGCTCAATGCACAGTCTGCATGCCATGAGTCCATGGCTCAAGGATTCACCTTTCTGTCTTACAACGGTAGACACGGTTTTCTTGGAACAAGCATTTGCCGATTATATTCGTACTTTTAACCAGGCCGTCAGCCATGGCGTTGATGCGTTGATGGTTGTGACTCGGTATGTGGATGATGAGAAACCGCTCTATGTGGAAACTGACGCTGCATACAATGTTTTGGGCTTTCATGATCAAAACTCTGGTCACCATACCTTCATCTCTGGTGGTGTTTATGGTCTTCACCCTCGTGTGTTGGACACTTTGGCGCACTGTATTGAACGTGGCGAACATCGCATGCGCAACTTTCAGCGAGCATTGATTGCCGAACAATTGAAGGTTATGGCCTATGACATGGGGCGGGTGATGGACATCGATCATGCCACGGACATCGCAAAGGCAGAGGAGTTCCTACGTAATCCAGCGTCGATGTTGAGCCAAACTCATTAAAACAGAATCATTGAAGGCCCGCAGTACCTTCATCCAACGATATGAAAAATAAAATCATTGCTATCCGTCGTGACGTGAGATATTCGCTGGACGCAGAACAAAAGGACCGCGAGGTTCTTGTTTCTGTCATCCAATGTCTGGGCGGTGACATTCCTATGATTGACGAAGCTCTACTCACAGATGAGCACAAGTCCGACGTTTATTTGTCGATGGGACGCCTGCCAGCAACGTTACAGTTCTTGCGTAAACGAGCCGCAGCGGGCGCTTTGGTGATGAATACGCCCGAGGCTGTGGAAGCATGTGAGCGAAAGAATATCGTGAAGTTGATGCGGACGCACCATATTCCCATGCCTCCTGAGAAAGGCGAGCACGGCTATTGGCTCAAACGGGGTGACGCCTTGGCACAAAGGGATGGCGATGTGGTGTTTTGTCAAGACGAGGATGAGTTGAGAAAGCGGAAGGATGAATGGGAGAAACGCGGTATTCTAACTTGTGTGGAGAGTGCGAATGTTGAAGGCGACTTGGTGAAATTTTACTGCGTTGGGCATGACTTTTTCAGATGGTATCGGCTACATGCAGCCGAACAGGGGTATGCTTTTGATGCGAAAGAGCTGCACCGCCATGCATGTAGATTGGCTGATATCATCGGCATTGATGTCTTTGGCGGTGATTGTATCGTGAGTGAAGATGGTCATTTCAGCATCATTGATTTTAACGATTGGCCCAGTTTCTCTCCTTGTAGGGAGGAAGCAGCTCGGGCCATTGCACAACTTTTTAAGGAAGTATGAGTCGGTTTCAAGAACTTTTGAAGGCTTCCATGAAGTCGAAAGACACGGAAGAGTGGCTTGATGTTCACTTCACGCGACCTGTGGGGTTGGTGTTTGCCTTGATATGGAAACGACTTGGTGTGCATCCCAACGCCGTTACTATCCTCTCTATCTTTCTTGGAGCAGGAGCAGCTTATTGCTTTTATTTTACTGACCTGTGTCACAATCTGTGTGGTGTGCTGCTGTTGGTCTTGGCCAATCTTTGTGATAGCACCGACGGTCAGTTGGCTCGTCTCACTCACCAGCATACATTTATCGGGCGCATGCTTGATGGTTTCGCCAGTCAGTTGTGGTTTTTAGGTATCTATGTGGCCATTGCCATGCGCCTACAGCATCAACCAATGCCGTTCACCGATATCCATTGGGGTATGGGAAGTTGGGCTTTGGCAGCCGTTGCAGGCATCTTGTGTCATTCACAGCAAAGTTCTTTGGGCGATTATTATCGGCAGATTCATCTTTATTTTTTGAAAGGTAAAGAGGGGAGTGAGTTGGATCAATCGAATCAACAATACGAAATTTACAAATCGTTGGCAAAGAATGAATGGCTGAAAAAACTGTTTTACGCCAACTATGCCAACTATTGTCGAGGACAAGAGAGGCGCACACCGGCGTTCCAACGATTCTTTCAAACCTATCTTGGACATCCACAAGAGGATGTGAAGCAACGATTCGTGGCAGGAAGCCGACCGCTCATGCCCTATGCCAACATTCTGACGTTCAACACACGCGCTATCTGTTTGTATGTAACCTGCCTGCTCAACTGTCCTTGGGTGTACTTTGTCTTCGAGATAGTGGTTCTCCATACGCTCTACATTTACATGCACAATCGCCATGAAACCTTGTGTAAACTGCTTACGAACGACCTCGAAAAACGGGCAAAACAAATATAAATATGGAGATGAATACGGCAAAAAATACATCTGACATCAAGGGCTTGATACTTGATTTTGGTGGAACCATCGATACAAACGGACAGCATTGGGGCAAGATGTTGTGGCATTCTTACCAACAAGAGGGGATGCCAGTGACGGAAGATGCTTTTCGTGACGCTTATGTTTATGGTGAACGCACGCTTGAGAAGAATCCGTTGATTCGGGCAGATTATTCTCTCAAGAAGACGATAGATGTCAAGTTACGGCTCGAGTTGGAACAGTTGTGCATCCTTGGAGCCTGGGATGCGGATGAGAACGAACTGAAACGGATGCACCAGCAACTGACCAATCGTGTGTATGAGCATGTCTCAGCCATCATTCATCGTAACAAAATGGTTCTTGAGAAGCTGCGCCATGGATATCCGCTTGTTATGGTTACCAACTTTTATGGTAACATGAGGCAGGTTTTGAAGGAGTTTGAGCTTGACGATTTGTTTGAAGATATCATTGAATCAGCTGTGGTTAACATCCGAAAACCGGATGCCCGACTGTTCAAAATGGCATTGGAGTTTTTGCAAATGCCAGCCGCTAACGTTCTTGCTGTTGGTGACAGTTTCTACAAAGACATAGAACCCGCCTCTACAATAGGCTGCCAAACTGCTTGGTTGAAGGGTGAAGGATGGACGGATAAGCAATATGATGAAACGCTTCCCACCTATATATTATCTGATTTTCACGATTTATTGAAAATCTAATGTGGCTTTTTGATAGAGGTAAGTTCTTGTTTATCAGCCCTGAAAGTGAGTTTTTTTTACGAATGTAAGAAGATGTAACTTCCTTCAATCGTTACTTCTTCTTCGGCGATGAGCATTTCCAGCGCTTCGTCTAATTGGCGTCTTGCAATGGACAGTTGATGGAGTTCCGTCAGGTGATGCTTTTCCCCGTCGTTCAAAAAATGCTTGATTTGGTCTTGTGCGGGCTTTATTTTTTCTTCTGAAGTCTGGTCTGTATAATGTTCCAGACACACGTCACAGCGCATACAGTCCTGCACATTGGTCTCTCCGAAATAGCGTAAAAGCTGCTTACTTCTACACACTTCATCATTTTTGGCATAGTTGATGACCGACCGCACGCGCTTGGTATATTCTACTTTTCTTTGCTCATACACCTCAGAAGGAATGATAAGCCTGTCAATTTCCTCGCGGTTACGGGTGTAAGTAATGAACGGCATCTTGCGTTGTGGAATGAAATGAACGATACGACGCTGCGTCATTCTGCGCAATAGCAGATACACTTGCTCTCTCGTCAGTTCGGTTTGCTGGGCTAAAAGCCCCTCATCAATGTAAACATAATCAGTGAACAGTCCCCCGTAGTTGCGCAAAAGGGCCGTGAGGAGTTTCTCTTCATAAGGTGTAAGATGTTCCAATTTGTACAGCTCATTGCGCCCAATGAGGAACATCAGACGTGCGCTGGAATCGGGATCGGTTTCATAAACAAGATAACCCGCGCGTGCCAACAGATGTAAGGCCGAATTGACAGGCACGGGAAAGTACTTGTATATCATGCAAAATTTTCCGATATCAAAGGTGAATGTGTGGCCTTTGCCACTGTGGATGCCTATCTCGTAGTAGAAAGCCAGACTCTGATAGACATTCTTGATATACTCCTTTTCCGGGAAGTTGTCTACAATTCGCTTGTCCAACTTGCGTTCATCGCCGCCATTGTAGAGCAAAACAGCGTATGCACGGTTGCCATCTCTCCCTGCACGACCCGCCTCTTGAAAATAAGCTTCCAGCGAGTCAGGGCAGTCCATGTGCACCACGATGCGCACGTCGGGCTTGTCAATGCCCATTCCGAAGGCATTCGTGGCAACGATAACACGCACCACATCGTTTTGCCAAGCTGTCTGTCTTTCGTCTTTTACGGCGGGTTCAAGCCCCGCATGATAAAAGGTTGCAGAAATATTATTAGCGTTCAGTATCTCAGCAATCTCCCTGGTACGCTTCCTACTTCGCACATAAACGATGGCACAGCCACGCACAGAGTTGAGAATGTGAACGAGTTCTTCATTCTTGTCCTGCGCATTGCGTACCACATAGGTCAGGTTCTTGCGCTCAAAGCTCATGTGGAAAGCATTCTTCTCCTTGAACTCCAGCTTTTCTTGGATGTCTATAATAACCTTAGGAGTGGCTGTTGCGGTCAAAGCCAATAGGGGAGCGTCGGGCTTTTCCTTGCGGATGTTCGCTATTTGGAGGTATGCTGGTCGGAAATCATAGCCCCACTGACTGATGCAGTGAGCCTCGTCGATGGTGATGAAGCTGACGTTCATGCGGCGCAACTTCATCAAAAACAGTTCTGAACCGATGCGTTCGGGCGAGATATACAACAACTTAACTCCCCCGAAGATGCAATTATCCAGTGCCGTGGTGATCTCCCGTTGGCTCATTCCTGAATAGATGGCTGTGGCCTGTATGCCTTTTTCCCGAAGATGTTGCACCTGGTCTTTCATTAAAGCGATGAGCGGAGTCACCACGATGCACACGCCTTCCTGTGCCAAAGCCGGCACTTGGAAGGTGATGGACTTGCCCCCTCCGGTTGGCATCAGCCCCAGTGTGTCCTTTTGCTGCCCGATACTTTCGATGATATCACGTTGTATGCCACGAAAATCAGCATACCCCCAGTATTGGTGCAGTATGTTCAGGTATTTATCTTCGGCCTGCATGTCGTTAGAAATCCTGCTCCTCTTCTTCGATAGGACGTATATCTTCTATTTGCAATTGCATGGCATTGCGCTTGAATACGTTATCCTCAAGCGTGTAGGCGATGTCAAAACCACGCTTCGACTTGATGTATCGAGCCGATGCACTCTGTCCGAAAGCAATGCCGTTGACGATGTTGCTCGACTTCGAATCAACCAACTCAAGCTTGATGTGTTCTTGTTCGCGCCCTACCACCTTACTGGTGCCATAGTCGAACACGCCGAGTGTGCCGAAAAGAGGTTTAGAATTACCTGGCCCAAAGGGTGAGAATTTTTTCAAGTCAGCATGCAATCGCTTGGTGATGTCCTTGAAATCGATGATGGCATCGATGTCTAAGATAGGCTCAGTTTGTTCGGGTTCGATGTGTAGATCCACATATTTCTGAAACCGTTCTCTGAATTTCTTGATGTCATCCCATCGCAAGGTCAAGCCAGCGGCGTAGGTGTGTCCACCGAAATTGACGAGCAAATCTCGACAACTCTTGATGGCCGAATAAACGTCAAAGCCCGTTACGCTGCGCGCAGAACCTGTGGCAAACTCGCCGTCGCGTGTTAACACAACCGTTGGACGAAAGTAAATCTCGGTCAACCGCGATGCCACGATGCCGATGACACCTTTCTTCCAGTTCTCATCATACAGCACGATGGACGAATGATGCTTTTGGCTTTCAAGCTTGGCAACTATTTGGTTGGCCTCTTCGGTCATCTGTTTGTCGATGTCTTTGCGCTGTTCATTGTATTCATTGATGTGTTTTGCCTGTCTCAGCGCCGTGGCAAAGTCTTTCTCAACCAAGAGGTCCACGCTCTCCTTTCCATTCTCCATGCGTCCCGAAGCATTGATGCGTGGCCCAATTTTGAATACGATGTCGCTCATGGAGATGTCCCTTCCATTGAGGTTGCAAATGTCTATGATGGCCTTCAAACCAACACTTGGGTTCTGGTTCAGTTGTTTCAGACCATGAAACGCCAGTATCCTGTTCTCGTCTGTCACGGGTACAATGTCGGCCGAGATGCTCACTGCGCAGAAATCGAGCAGTGGGATGAGCCGTGAAAAAGGAATACTGTTGTTCTTGGCAAAGGCTTGCATAAACTTAAAGCCCACTCCACATCCCGACAGATGCTTGAATGGATAGCTGTCATCCTCGCGCTTTGGATTCAAGATGGCCACGGCGGGGGGCATCACTTCGTCAGGGACGTGATGGTCACAGATGATGAAATCAATTCCAAGGCTTTTGGCGTATGCTATTTCGTCAATTGCCTTGATGCCGCAATCCAGAATAATAATCAGTTTAACACCCGTTTCCTGTGCATGGTCTATTCCCTTTTTGCTCACACCGTAGCCCTCATCGTAGCGATCGGGGATGTAATAATCAATGTTGGAATAGAATTGCTGCAGGAACTTATACACCAATGCGACGGCCGTACAGCCATCCACATCGTAATCACCATACACCATAATGCGCTCTTTGCGCCCCATGGCGTCGTTCAATCTGTCTACGGCTAAATCCATGTCTTTCATGAGGAATGGATTGATGAGATCTGCCAGCTGTGGGCGAAAGAATCGCTTGGCGGCAGACTCCGTAGTGATGCCACGACGGATGAGCAATTGAGCGAGAAGGGGGCTGATGTTCAGTTTCTCTCCTAACTCATTGGCTGCCTTTGTTTCTTCTGATGTAGGTGGTACATAATTCCATTTGAAATGCATTTATATTGTTTTTTTTATTTTGTCTTACCGTGTCCGCATAGAATGGATGCGGGTGTGAATTTCATGGGATTTGTAAGCTATTTTGCGTGTAAAGATACAAAATATTTGTCATATTCCATTGCTTTTATCTCAAATATTTTTTTATCACGATGCATTCAAATTCAAAACTGTTTGATACCCAGATTTCAACTCATCATGTGCTTTTAGAGTGTCCTGAACAAAAAGACCGCTTATCCTTATCGGGTAAGCGGTCTGTAGATGTCATGTAGGGTGGAGGCTTTCGGCCTCAACCCTTTACAAGTTAATCTTCTTGCGGATGTCTTGTGGAACGGCATTCTTGTTCACCATGAAATCCATGGTCTTGTAAGCAACGAAAGCCTTGGTCATGTACCAAACGCCTTTGTACTTGCCACTTTCGCCCCAAGAGTTCTTCACCATGTAGTATTCTTTGCCATTTTGGTCCTTAGCGATACCAAAGATGTGCATGCCGTGGTCATCGGTTGTCTCCCAATTATCGAATGCTTCTTGGCGCATCTCTTGTGTAGG
>CAKOVA010000070.1 GCA_934120735.1 uncultured Prevotella sp. | reverse complement strand
AATAGAAGTAAAGCAAACGTTGTAAGTTTGAGCGTGTGAGTTTTGAGTAGGTAAGTTTTTGAGTTGTTAAGCTTTTGCGTTCGTAAATACTTCAATTTATGAACCCTTGAGCACCAACAACTCGTCAACCTGTTAACTTGTAAACTCGTCAACTAACAAACTAATCATATCATCTATTGCAGGGGCGTCCATGAAACATCAGGGAGTTCCTGCATTTACATTTATGGAAGAAGTAAATAATACGAATAACGAATACGTCAGAAAGCTAACCGAACAGAAGTATGAGTTTGGTTTTACCACTGACGTTCATACCGAGATTATAGAGAAGGGGCTTAATGAGGATGTCATTCGGCTCATTTCTGGCAAGAAAGGAGAGCCGGAATGGATGCTCGAATTTCGCCTGAAAGCGTATCGACATTGGCTGACAATGACACAACCCTCATGGGGACATGTGACGTTGCCCGACATTAATTACCAAGAAATCTCCTATTATGCCGACCCAATGGCGAAGAAACCAGCCAACAAGGAGCTTGATCCGGAACTGGAAAAGACGTTCGACAAGCTGGGCATTCCATTGGAAGAACGGTTGGCACTCAGTGGAACGGCCGTTGATGCCATCATGGACTCTGTGTCTGTGAAGACCACCTTCAAGGAAAAGCTGAAGGAGAAAGGCGTCATTTTCTGTTCCATGGGCGAGGCCATCAAGGAGCATTCTGCCTTGGTGCGCCAGTACTTAGGCACGGTGGTTCCTTATTATGACAATTTTTTTGCAGCCCTGAATAGTGCCGTTTTCAGTGATGGCTCGTTCGTTTTCATCCCCAAAGGCGTGCGCTGTCCTATGGAATTAAGTTCGTATTTCCGCATCAATGCGCGCAATACTGGACAGTTTGAACGAACGTTGATTGTGGCTGAAGACGATGCGTATGTGAGTTATCTCGAAGGCTGCACCGCTCCGATGCGCGATGAGAATCAACTTCATGCCGCAATCGTGGAAATCATCGTGATGAACAATGCCGAGGTAAAATACTCAACTGTTCAGAATTGGTACCCCGGAGATGAACATGGCAAGGGCGGAGTGCTCAACTTAGTGACCAAAAGGGGTGATTGTCGGGGAGTCAACTCCAAGCTCTCGTGGACGCAAGTCGAAACAGGTAGCGCCATTACATGGAAATATCCATCTTGTATCTTGCGTGGAGACGGCTCGCAGGCCGAGTTCTATTCGGTGGCAGTGACCAATCATCATCAAGAGGCCGACACGGGTACGAAGATGATTCACATGGGAAAGAACACCACGAGCATCATCATTTCAAAGGGAATCAGTGCCGGACACAGCCAAAATTCCTATCGAGGATTGGTTCGTGCAACCGCCAATGCGGACAATGCGCGCAACTACAGCTCGTGCGACAGTTTGCTGTTGGGAAGCGAATGTGGTGCCCATACGTTCCCCTACATGGACATTCATAACGACAGTGCCATCGTTGAGCATGAGGCCACGACAAGCAAAATCAGTGAAGACCAGCTGTTTTATTGCAATCAACGAGGCATTCCTACTGAAGATGCCGTTGGCCTGATTGTCAATGGATATGCCAAGGAAGTATTAAACAAGTTGCCGATGGAGTTCGCTGTCGAGGCGCAAAAGTTGCTTTCCGTCTCGCTGGAGGGAACCGTTGGATAAACCGATTTATATCAAAAGAATCATTATGTTAGAGGTAAAGAATTTGCATGCCACCATCAACGGCAAAGAAATATTGAAAGGAATCAATCTTGTCATCAAGACAGGAGAAGTACATGCCATCATGGGACCTAACGGTTCGGGCAAGAGTACCTTGAGCGCAGTGCTCGTAGGCAATCCGATGTACGAGGTTACGCAGGGCGAAGTGACGTTCAATGGCAAAGACCTGTTGGCCATGGCGCCAGAAGATCGCGCACACGAGGGATTGTTTCTCTCTTTCCAATATCCAGTGGAAATCCCCGGTGTGTCCATGACTAATTTCATGCGAGCAGCCATCAACGAGAAGCGAAAGTATCAAGGACAGGAGCCGATGAGTGCCGGCGACTTCATCAAGTTGATGAAGGAAAAGCGAAAGGTGGTTGAGTTAGACAGCAAACTGTCCAACCGCAGCGTGAACGAGGGATTCAGTGGCGGAGAGAAAAAACGCAACGAAATCTTCCAAATGGCGATGCTCGAGCCTACGCTCTCCATTCTCGATGAGACGGATTCGGGCTTGGATGTAGACGCTCTTCGCATAGTTGCCGAAGGTGTCAACAAGCTCAAGAGGCCCGATACCAGCACCATTGTCATCACACATTACGACCGTTTGCTCGATTTAATCAAGCCCGACATCGTTCATGTGCTATTCAATGGACGCATTGTGAAGACCGGAGGGCCTGAATTGGCCAAGGAAATCGAAGACAAGGGGTACGACTGGATTAAGGCGGAGGCAGAATGATGAACAGTGAGAAACAATATGTCGACCTGTATGCGGATGCCCGCGCCATGATCTTTCAGCATGGTTCGCCCGTGATGAACGACGTTCGTGACGCTGCCTTCGAAGATTTTAAGCGCCAAGGCTTCCCCTCACGCAAGGTCGAACGCTATCGCTATACGGATATGGCGGCGCTGTTTGAACCCAATTATGGATTGAACCTCAACCGGCTGGATATCCCTGTAAAACCCTATGAGGCTTTCAAGTGCAGCGTACCCAACTTGAGTACTTCGCTTTACTTCATCGTCAACGATGCTTTCCACGCCAAGGCGATGCCCAAAGCAACGCTGCCCGAAGGTGTCATCGTAGACTCATTGCGGAAGGTGGCCGACACACATCCGCAATTGGTGAGCAAGTATTATGCTCAGCTGGCCGAGACAAAGGACGATGCCATCACCGCACTGAACACCATGTTGGCGCAAGATGGCCTCTTCATCTATGTGCCCAAGCGGGTTAAGATTGACCGTGCCGTCCAGGTGGTGAACCTCCTTCGCTCGGATGTCGACCTGATGGTGAACCGACGGGTACTCATCGTGCTGGATGAAGGAGCCGAGGCCAAGTTCCTTTTTTGCGACCACACCATGGACGATAAGCATTTTCTTGCTACGCAAGTGATTGAGGCTTATGTGGGCGAGAATGCCTCGCTCGACCTTTATTGCATGGAAGAAACGCACGAACACAATACCCGTGTGAGCAACGTGTATGTGGAACAGCAGGCCAACAGCCGCTTCAATCACAACGTGCTAACCCTGCACAATGGCATTACACGCAACCAACTCAATCTGGTGTTCCGTGGCGAAGGGGCGTCTTGTTGCTGTAACGGCTGCGTCATTGCTGGCAAGAAGCAGCATGTGGACAACAACACGTTCATCCGTCATGCCGTGCCTCACTGCGAAAGTCATGAACTGTACAAGTACGTTCTCGATGGTCAGGCCACGGGAGCCTTTGCCGGTAGGGTGCTTGTAGAGAAGGGAGCGCAGAAGACCAACTCGGAGATGCGCAATCAAAACCTCTGCACCACGAAGCAGGCACGCATGTACACCCAGCCAGAGTTGGAGATTTATGCCGACGATGTGAAATGTGGTCATGGTTCTACCGTGGGTCAACTCAACGACCAGGCCATGTTCTACATGCGCCAACGCGGCATCAGTGAGCAGGAAGCCAAGCTGTTGTTGGAGTTTGCCTTCATCAATGAGGTGGTCGACAGCATGCAGCTCGAACCGTTGAAAGACCGTCTGCACTACTTGGTTGAGAAGCGCTTCAGAGGCGAACTCGACAAGTGTGCGGGATGTAGAAATTGTTAATTAGCCCATCATTGCCTCCCCCAAGTGCTTTCAAAGGCAAACTTGGGCGGAGGTTTTTTCGTGAACGTTCAAACCAATCATCCGTGACAGGCCCAACCAATAGTCGGCTCCGATCAACAAAACGGCCAGTCCCATCCATACAATTTCATTCTATGTACGATATTTCTTCCATCCGTCAGGATTTTCCCATCCTCTCCCGAAAGGTCTACGACAAGCCTCTAATTTACTTGGATAATGCGGCCACCACGCAGAAACCCTTGTGTGTGTTGGATGCCATGCGTGACGAATACCTCAACGTCAACGCCAACGTCCACCGCGGCGTGCACTGGATGTCGCAGCAGGCCACCGAACTTCACGAGGCTGCCCGCGAGACGGTGCGTCGCTTCATCAATGCCCGCTCGGCCACTGAGGTGGTTTTCACCCGGGGCACCACCGAGGGTTTGAACCTCATCGCCGCCACCTATTGTCAGGCGTTCATGCACGAAGGCGACGAAGTAATCGTGTCTGCCATGGAGCATCATTCCAACATTGTGCCGTGGCAGTTGCAAGCTCAGCAAAGGGGCATCGTGCTCAAAGTGATTCCGATGACCGATGCGGGGGAGCTGATGATTGACGAATACGAAAAGTTGTTTACCAACAAAACTAAATTGGTGAGCCTGACGCAGGTGAGCAACGTGCTGGGTACCGTCAATCCCGTGAAGCAGATGACGGCCACGGCGCATGCCCATGGCGTGCCGGTGGTGATAGACGGTGCGCAGAGTGCGCCCCACTTCAAGGTAGACATGCAAGATATGGATTGCGATTTCTTTGTTTTCAGCGGCCACAAAGCATACGGACCAACGGGCATTGGCGTGCTTTATGGTAAGGAAGAATGGCTCGACCGTTTGCCACCCTATCAGGGAGGAGGCGAGATGATTAGCCATGTGTCGTTCGACAAGGTTTCTTTCGAGCGGCCACCATTGAAGTTCGAGGCAGGCACACCCGATTACATTGCCACGCATGGGTTGGCCGTCGCGCTCGATTACCTGTCATCCTTGGGCATGGACAACATAGCTAAGCATGAACACGAGCTGACCACCTACGCCCTTGAGCGCATGCAAACCATTCCTGGGATGCGCATCTTCGGAGAGGCGGCACATCGTGATGCGGTCATCAGCTTTCAGGTTGGCCACATCCACCACATGGACATGGGCACCCTGTTGGATAGGCTCGGCATCGCCATCCGCACGGGGCACCACTGCGCGCAGCCGCTGATGCAGCGGTTGGGTGTTTTAGGAACGGCGCGCGCCTCCTTCGCTTTGTACAACACACGCGAAGAGGTTGACCAACTGGTTGCGGGCATTGAGCGCGTCAGCAGGATGTTCTAATCAGAGCGCTTGCTTGCATTTCCATAAAGCGTTCAACAGCCACAGGCAGCAAACCACGCGCACGGCAAACGGCGCTTCGATGGGAAACACGGTCATCACGAATGCCAGTTGGGCATTCAGCAGCAACAACGTCTGCCTTGTGTTCACCTCACGTTCCATCACTTTGGCGTAATAACGCCGCAAAAGTTCTATCGGCATCAACAGTTTACCGATGATGTGCTGATAAGAGATTCGTGCCGAAGGTGTGCTTTCTGATAAAAGAATGTTCTTTTCCATTGTCGTTTGTATTTGATGGTTCATGTTCTGTTTGATGCGGCAAAAGTACGACAAGAGTTGGAACTCATTTTTCCATACCAAATAAAGGTAGTTAATACTTGTTGTAGGTTAACTTTATTTCACATATAGAGGATGCACAACACTTTAAAATCTCATTTTTATCCCAATCTCATCGAGGCTGGATGCGACGAGGCGGGGCGTGGATGCTTGGCCGGAAGCGTGTTTGCCGCCGCCGTCATCCTGCCGCCCAACTATGACAATGCGGAGCTGAACGATTCGAAACAACTCTCCCGCAAAAAGCGCAACGCATTGCGCCAAACCATCATCAACGATGCCGTGGCGTGGGCTGTGGGCGAGGTAACACCGCAGGAGATTGACGAAATCAACATCCTGCGCGCCAGTTTTCTGGCCATGCACCGCGCGCTGGATCAGCTCACCACCCGTCCGCAAGCCATCATCGTGGATGGAAATCGCTTCACACCTTATCACGATTTGCCCTATACCACTATTATAATAGGTGACGGTAAGTACCAGGACATCGCCGCAGCCAGCATTCTGGCCAAGACTTTTCGGGACGATTACATGGACAGGCTGGCGCAAGAATATCCGCAATACGACTGGCAATCGAACATGGGCTATCCCACACGCAAGCATCGGGAGGCCATCCGTGCGTATGGCGTCACGCCCTATCACCGCCGCTCGTACAATCTATTGGGCAGTGAAGAGCTGTCCTTAGATTTTTAGTGCACTGCCTTTTGTCCAACTGATGCACGTTGCATCACGCTTGTCTTACGAGGTTGCGTGCTTTTGCTTGATATGCGTTGGCTTCTGATGCTCGAGTGCTTAGCTCGCTGTGGATAGAAGGAATCCAGCATGAACACATCCTCGTCAACTCGTCAACTTGTTAACTTGTCAACTCACCAACTTAAAAACTTAAAAACTCAAGAACTAAAAACTCACAAACTTAGAAACTCAAAAACTCACAAACTTCTTTCCCCATGCGATTAGAAAAATTCGGAAACGAACTCGAGCTGCTGCTGTTGCTCACCGATAACAACAACTACACCGCCCAGCAGTTGGCCGACAGGCTTCACGTCACGCGGCGCAACCTCTACTATTATCTTGACTATCTGCGCAACAGTGGTTTTCAGGTCATCAAAACCGGAGCCTATTACCGCCTGGATCCCAATAGTAAGTTTTTCAGACGACTGCACGACAACATCGTTTTCACCAAGGAAGAAGCCGCTTACCTGCGCCGAATGCTGGAGGCGAGCAATAAGAAAGACATTATTCTGGCTACCCTCAAAACCAAACTCGACCGCTATTACAGTCTGGAAGGGTCGTTCTCACCAGCCGCTTTGAAGCGCATTCACAACAACGTGCGCACCTTGAAAGAGGCGATGGAAACACAGAGCGTCGTGGTGCTCAGGGGTTATTCGTCGCCCCACAGCAAGACTGTTTCCGACCGTGTGGTAGAGCCTTACCTGCTGATGAACGACGATATGGACGTGCGGTGCTACGAGATGCAGTCGGACATGTGCAAAACGTTCAAGGTGTCGCGCATCAAGAGCGTTGAGGTGATGGATGTGTTTTGGATGAACCAGGCCAAGCACCGCGACCTGTTCACGGATATCTTCATGTTCAGTGGCGACGAAAAGCTGCCGGTGAAACTGCGCCTGGGGCAGTTGGCATACAATCTTTTGCTCGAGGAGTACCCGCAGTCGCACCCTTTCTTGGCTCCCGAGAAGGATGAGAAACACTGGATTTTCAAAGCCGACGTGGCCAGCTATCTGGGCATCGGGCGTTTTGTGCTGGGCTTGTTCCAAGACATCGAGGTTCTGCAAGATCAGCGTTTCAAGCAATACATCGCCGACCGTGTAGAGCAGATGAGCCAGAAGGTTTCCGGCTTTCGCCCTGTTCGCCCGACAAAAAATGAGCGGTGACGTGTACCATTTAGCCTCTCCTGAATCTCAACTAGGGGAGGATTTCCTTCCCACTCCATTTTACATTTAGAATATCTCAAAACCTCTTCGTTTTTCGGTTGTTGGACGTCTGTTTCTCTTTGTATTTCAAATAGTTACAATTGCATTGACTTTGGTCTCCAATTGCATTGACTTTCTCCTCCAATTGCATGGACTTTGGACGGTAAAGTCAAAGAGATTGAAACAGTGGTCTATTGCTACCCCCAAAACAACTGATAAAAAGCATGGTCACGGCTCTTTTATTTAACATAAAAAATCAGCTGATAGAAAAAGTCATCAGTTGGTAACGTCTGTCTCAAAACTACAAATGAAGCGGATATCATATCTTGCGTGCCAACAGAAAAGGATCATGATATCTCAATATTTTAACAACGAAAAACGCCAAAGAAGCAAAAATACGTTGCCGAAAAAGATATTTTACGAAAGAACGTCCCGTTCTGTCTAAAAAGACGAAAAAAGTCGCAGTATTTCTCTTTCGATGAAGGGGGTGGTGGAAGGGTGTAGTTCATTTCTTTTTCTTTCCTTTCGTCAGAACGTCTACGTTCTTTGGTTTCTTTATATCAAACGCACATTTTCGTGTTTTTTGTTTATTTCGTTGTTGATATCATCTACGCTGTTTACAACAACAAATACATCATTTTTTTATTGAAAGAGTTGTGAAAGGATGGTCACTGGTTTATGTTCCCCATTTGTAGATGCGACAAAAGGCCCGGAAAATTGTCGCAAATGTTGCGACGTTATTGCGCATTTTAGGTTGAATTCACAACTTCAATGAAATATGTAAGTTCAATCACTACTGTCCACGAATCCTTTTCTTATTTCTCAAATGGTTACATGGATAGTAATGATTGTGTTTATGGGATGTTCATGAAACAGTTTCTAAAATTTCATGAACCGTTGTCCATGCTTCTATTGGAGCATGCCCTATCGGGACTTGCATGCCTCACCCACCTGCTTTAACTGTACCGTTCTTACTTAGTAAAATTAGGGTGTGAGGATAGGTTATTTTAATCTTTGTTCGCTAAAATATGTTAAAAAGCACAACTATTAACTCATTTTTTTTTACTTTTCGCACAATTCACCTATATTTGTAAATCGTTAGCCTAAAGGATGTGATATCACGGAATGTTTCGCTGAGTCAGATTTATGTTTACAGACTGAAATGTAAATTGGCAAGAGAAGAATGAATCCTGTATAAATATCTATCGCTAAGAGCTACTTTTAATACTACTGAACAAACCATTAATAATAAATAATATGTTAAATTAGCGATTGAAAGGAGAAATTTTTATGAAAAAAAGACTAACACTATTTCTCGCTTGCCTGTTCCTAAGTATAGGTATGGCAATGGCACAAACACAAATTACAGGTACTGTAATTTCAGCGGAAGATGGTCAGCCTGTTATTGGAGCCTCCGTTGTAGTTCAAGGAACTAAAAATGGTACCGCCACTAACATTGAGGGTAAGTTTACCTTAAGTGTGCCAAGTGGTGCAAAACTCATGATTTCATACATTGGAATGGTGACTCAAACAGTTGTTGCTACCAACAACATGACCGTTAGATTGGTTAGCGATGACAGTAAGCTCGACGAAGTAATCGTTG
>CAKOVA010000069.1 GCA_934120735.1 uncultured Prevotella sp. | reverse complement strand
ATCCGTTACCTAAGAAGTAACGGAAACTTAAGGGGTAAAAAAGTATGATTCTAACGAAAGAAACTTTAAGTGCTGGGCCTAAAATTGGGACAGGGGAAGGCGTAGCACACTCTAAACGCTGGTATGTCGCTCTGGTCCGTATGCATCATGAGAAGAAGGTAGCCGAGCGTTTAGATAAAATGGGGATTGAAAATTTTGTACCGGTCCAGCAAGAAGTACATCAATGGAGTGACCGCCGTAAAGTGGTTGAATCCGTGTTGCTTCCGATGATGGTTTTTGTACATGCTGATCCTAAAGAACGTAAAGAGGTTCTTTCTTTTTCCACTGTTAGTCGTTATATGGTAATGCGCGGTGAGAGCAGTCCGACTATCATTCCTGATGAACAAATGGCCCGTTTCCGTTTTATGCTTGACTATTCCGAAGAGGCAATCTGTATGAATAGCGCTCCTTTATCACGTGGTGAAAAAGTACGTGTTATTAAAGGTCCCTTGACAGGGCTTGTAGGAGAGCTTGTTATGGTGGATGGCAGAAGCAAGATTGCTGTCCGGTTGAATATGCTGGGGTGTGCTTGTGCGGATATGCCGGTTGGGTATGTGGAACCGTTTAAATAAACACAGAATAAAAGCTACTTTGTGTCTATCTCAAAACAGCTTACTTATTTTCTAAAAATGAAATAAACAGAATGAAAGGAATAGTTTTAGCTGGTGGTTCAGGCACTCGTCTGTATCCTATCACCAAAGGAGTGAGTAAGCAGTTGCTTCCTGTCTTTGACAAGCCCATGATTTATTATCCGATTTCAGTCCTTATGTTGGCTGGAATCCGTGAGATCCTGATCATTTCGACTCCTTATGATCTTCCGGGCTTCAAGCGTCTCTTAGGCGATGGTTCCGACTATGGAGTTCGGTTTGAATATGCTGAACAACCTTCTCCGGACGGTCTGGCACAAGCCTTTATTATCGGTGAAGACTTCATCGGCAATGATTCTGTCTGCCTGGTATTAGGCGATAATATATTCTATGGTCAAAGCTTTACCCGCATGTTGCAGGAGGCTGTCCGTACAGTCGAGGAAGAGCAGAAAGCAACCGTATTCGGTTATTGGGTTGCCGATCCCGAACGTTATGGAGTTGCTGACTTTGACAAGGATGGAAATGTTTTGAGCATCGAAGAGAAACCTACAAATCCAAAATCTAACTACGCTGTAGTAGGACTCTATTTCTACCCCAATAAAGTGGTGGATGTAGCCAAACATATACAACCTTCTCCCCGTGGAGAGTTAGAAATCACTACCGTTAATCAGGAATTTCTCAATGACCACCAATTAAAGGTTCAACTATTAGGCCGTGGCTTTGCCTGGCTTGATACCGGCACGCACGATTCTCTTTCCGAGGCCAGTACTTTTATTGAAGTGATTGAAAAGCGTCAGGGATTGAAAGTCGCGTGTCTTGAAGGTATTGCCCTGCGTCATGGCTGGATAACAGCGGATAAAATGCGTGAACTGGCCAAGCCCATGCTAAAGAACCAATATGGCCAGTACCTTTTAAAAGTAATAAATGAACTGGAATAATGCCATATTCCTTTCCGGTAATTTAAATAACTAACAAACACTAATCACAGTGGAAATAATCAAAACTGCTATAGAGGGCGTTGTTATCATTGAACCCCGCCTTTTTAAAGATGACCGTGGTTACTTTTTCGAATCTTTCTCTCAACGTGAATTTACAGAAAAGGTCCGTAAGGTAGATTTTGTCCAGGATAATGAAAGTAAATCCAGCTATGGTGTTTTACGTGGCCTTCATTTTCAGAAACCACCTTATGCCCAGAGTAAACTGGTACGTGTCATAAAAGGCTCTGTCCTTGATGTGGCTGTCGATATCCGTAAAGGCTCGCCAACCTTTGGAGAGCATGTATCAGTGGAATTGACTGAAGAAAACCACCGTCAGTTCTTTATTCCGCGTGGATTCGCCCATGGCTTTGTTGTCCTGACGGAAGAGGTTATCTTTCAGTATAAATGTGACAACTTCTATGCTCCCCAATGCGAAGGTGCCCTGGCTTGGGATGATCCTGCATTGAAAATCGACTGGAAGGTTCCTGCTGATAAAATAATTCTTTCCGGGAAAGACCAACATCACGAATGTCTGGAAGAAGCCAGCTGGTTGTTTGATTATAACGAAAATCTGTATTAAGCTCAATGAATATTCTAGTGACAGGAGCTAACGGTCAGCTTGGCAATGAGATGCGCCGTGTGTCGTCAACCAGCTCCAACCAATATATTTTTACCGATGTGGCAGAGTTGGATATAACCAGTCGTGATTCTATCCGTAAAATGGTCAATGACAACCAAATTCATGTCATCGTTAATTGTGCTGCCTATACCAATGTAGACAAGGCGGAAGACGATTTCGCGACTGCTGATTTATTGAATAATAAGGCAGTGGAGAATCTGGCTGTTGTAGCAAAAGAAGCTGATGCTACCTTAATACATGTCTCTACTGATTATGTTTTTCAGGGAGACAGAAATGTCCCTTGTCGGGAAGATTGGGAAACTAATCCTTTGGGTGTGTATGGTAAAACGAAGTTGGCCGGTGAGCATAGCATACAGGAAACCGGCTGTCATTATCTTATCTTTCGTACCGCCTGGCTTTATTCCCCTTATGGGAAGAATTTCGTAAAAACGATGCGACAGCTCACATCTGATAAAGATACCCTGAAAGTAGTCTTTGATCAGGTTGGTACTCCCACTTATGCCGGAGATTTGGCATCTGTTATCTATCAAGTGATTGAGGAGAATCAACTTTATAAAGAAGGTATCTACCATTTCAGTAATGAAGGTGTATGTTCATGGTATGACTTTGCGAAGGAAATCTGTGACTTGAGTGGTAATGTGTGTGATATTCAACCTTGTCACAGCGATGAATTCCCCAGTAAGGTAAAACGTCCTCATTTCTCTGTACTGGATAAAACAAAGGTGAAATCTACTTTTGGAATCACTGTTCCCTACTGGAAGGACTCTTTGCAGAAATGTATACATGAATTGAAACAACAATCAGCTTATTAAAATAGACATGAATTTTGCACGAAATATACTGATTACAGGTGGAGCAGGCTTCATTGGATCACACGTTGTACGTTTGTTCGTCAATAAATATCCTGAATATCATATTATCAATCTGGATAAACTGACTTATGCCGGTAATCTGGCTAATCTGAAAGATGTCGAAAATCAGCCTAATTATACCTTTGTAAAGGCTGATATTTGTGACTTTGATAAAATGTTGGAACTCTTCAAGCAGTATCGTATTGATGGAGTTATTCACTTGGCTGCTGAAAGTCATGTAGACCGTAGTATAAAAGATCCGTTTACATTTGCTCAAACGAATGTGATGGGGACTCTCTCTCTGCTCCAAGCTTCAAAACTGACTTGGGAGATGCTTCCTGAATGTTATGAAGGTAAGCGTTTTTATCATATTTCTACAGATGAGGTTTATGGTGCTTTGGAATTCAATGGTACATTCTTTACGGAGGAGACTAAATACCAGCCCCATAGTCCTTATTCAGCTAGCAAGGCAGGTAGTGATCATTTTGTGAGGGCTTTTCATGATACTTATGGTATGCCTACCATTGTGACAAACTGCTCCAATAATTATGGTCCTTATCAATTTCCGGAGAAACTGATCCCATTGTTTATAAATAATATCCGTCAGGGCAAACCCTTGCCTGTGTATGGTAAGGGAGAAAATGTAAGAGATTGGTTGTATGTTGTGGACCATGCTAGGGCGATAGATTTGATTTTCCACGACGGAAACACGGCTGATACCTATAATATTGGTGGTTTTAATGAATGGACGAATATTGATCTTATAAAAGTAATCATAAAGACAGTTGATCGTTTGTTAGGTAATCCGGAGGGTACTTCAGATCATTTGATTACTTATGTAACAGACCGTAAAGGACATGATTTGCGTTATGCGATTGATTCGAATAAATTAAAGAATGAATTAGGTTGGGAGCCAAGTTTGCAGTTTGAAGAGGGGATAGAGAAAACTGTTAGATGGTATTTAGATAATCAGAATTGGATGAATAGTGTGACTAGTGGAGATTATCTGAATTATTATAAATTGATGTATAATAATTAATTAAGGTACTACTTATAAGACACTCTATACTCATATTATATAAATACAGTTAATTATATGTTTGTAAATTTGAAGAGTAAAATACAACAAGGCAGCCAACGATCTGTAACTGTAAAAAAGAATATAATCTATTCCTTTTTAATAAAAGGGGGCTCTATTTTTTTGTCAATGTTAATTGTGCCATTAACTTTGGGGTATGTTTCTACTGAATTGTATGGCATTTGGTTGACTTTATCCTCTGTAATAGCTTGGTTTCATTTTTTTGACATGGGGCTTACTCTAGGACTTAAAAATCGTTTAACGGAAGCGTTGACTGTGAATGATACAGAAAAGGCCAAAAGATTAGTATCAACTACATATATATCTTTATGTAGCATATTTATACCATTAGCTATTTTGCTAATTTGTATTACTCCTAAGGTTGATTGGGCTACGGTATTGAATGTTAATTATAACTATAATACAGAAATTGTAAAAACTGTGGTTGTGTTTATTGCATTTTTTTTCTCACAGTTGATATTAAATACTATAACTTCAGTAATATCTGCATTTCAAAAAACAGCATTAGCTGGATTTTTAAATATGCTTGGACAACTTCTTGCCTTATTAATTATCAAATTAGCAACATTGTGGGTTGCTCCTTCTTTAGTAATTCTTTGCTTTGCATTTGTAGGTTCTCCGGTTATAGTACTTTTTCTTTCATCACTATTGTTTTATTGTGGCCGATTTAAAATGGTATCTCCTAATATTCGCTATTTTAATTTTTCGGAGGTGAAGAATCTTTTTGGAATGGGAGTAAAGTTCTTTCTTATTCAGATTCAAATAATAATACTATTTCAATCCACTAATATACTTATATCACATATTTCTGGAGCAGAAGATGTTGCCGAATATAATATAGCATATAAGTATTTGAATTGTGCAATTATGTTTTATAATATTTTATTGACTCCAGTTTGGCCTGCATTTACAGAAGCTTATATCACAAATGATTATAGTTGGATGAAAAGAATTAGAAGTAAGATGTATAAAATTTATGTATTGACATCTTTGATTATAATAGGAATGGCTTTAGTTTCTCCATTGATATATCATATATGGCTTGGTGATAAAATCTCTATAACTATTTTAATGACTTCTGCTATAAGTGTTTACATGATTGTTAATGCTTGGAGTAGTTGTCAGGTTAGTATGATTAATGGTATAGGAAAAATAAAATTGCAAATGTATGTGACTTTAATCGGTACAATATTTCATATACCTTTTTCTTTGTTTTTAAGCAATTTTATTGGTATATATGGAATTTTCTTATCAATGGTTATAATAACATTTGTGTATTCTGTAATGTTTACAATTCAGCTAGAAAAATTATTAAATAAAAAAGCAATAGGGATATGGAACCAATAAGAAAACAGATAAAAAAGTTTATATCTTTATTGACTATTGCCTATCTATCTCTAAAGAGCAAACATGTCATCTCTTTCCATTCTTTTTTATGGAAATCGACTATAAAGGTAAATAAAAATTGCACGATATTTAATTCATCAATAGAACTTTCTAATATATTGGTAGAAAATGGGAATAACATCAAAATTTTTGATTCTAAAATAATGAACTCTAAAATTAAGATTCTTGGGCAAAATAATATTTTAGAGCTTCATGGAGTAAGAGTTTTTTCAAATGTAGATCTATTGATAAGAGGGGAAGGATGTAAAATTAGAATAGATAAAAACACAACATTTGGTGGAGCGTGTATAATTTGTATGGGCGAGAATACTTCTATAGATATTGGAGCAGACTGTATGTTTTCTTGGAATATAGATATTTGGGCTTCAGATACACACCCTATAGTAAATGAGGAAGGAGAAATCATTAATCGGTCTGAATCAATAAAGATTGGGGAGCATGTATGGGTAGGGAAGAATGTTACTATATTAAAAGGTGTTGATATAGGAAGAAATGCTATAGTTGGCATGAATTCCATTGTTACAAAAAATATTCAACCGAGTACAATAAATGTTGGAAATCCGACTAAAGTGATACGAGATAAAGTCAGTTGGAAAAGAGAACATATTGATGTTTAGTTTTAAAATAATAGAAGCTTACTTCTGTTAATTAGTGGGGCAAGTAACACGTGTTATATCAGGTTTTGTGGATTATGGATAATATATTAAAATTATGTTATGGAACAATTAGGAAATAGGTATCATTGTTTTGAAAAAGTCTATTTCTTTGTAATATTGATATATGCCGGGATGGCTGTCCCCTTTACAAGAAACATAAATGCCTTCTACGATAATATTGGATTTATTATTCCTGTATTGTTAACTTTGATTTTGATTGTTAGAAATCGTATAAGTTTTGTAGATAAAAAATTTATTATTCTGCTATTTTTGTTGACTGTATGGCATCTTTTAATGTATATCAAATATGGGAATCTGAAAATAGGGGATATTTTTTTCTTATACTATAATATTATAATTGGATATATATTATTAAAGGTCTATGGGCGAGATATTTGGTCTATTTATTTAAGATATATCTCTATTTTGTCAGGAATTGCATTGATTGGATATGTTTTGGCAATACTATCTTATAGTTTGGTTGAACAAATCATGATTTTTAAATTCTCCTCTAGTGATTCCATTTTGCGCGGGAATAATCTTCTTTTTTCATTAACTAACATAAATTGTCCCTATTTTGATACAATAGGTCCTTTTTTTCGTAATAGTGGCTTTACATGGGAACCTGGCAGATTTGCATGTTTTGTAGTAGTAGCGATATTTATCTTGATTATAAAAAGGGGGGCTAAGAGTATTTATTCTACTAGGGAAGGGAAGATACTTTTGTTGGCTCTTATTACATCAATGTCTACAACTGGTTATTCTAGTTTTATACTTATTGTTGGACTTTATGTTTTTCTAAATATGAAAGAACGCAGTATGCTATTTTTTATATTACCTATATTCATTACTTGTGTAATTTTTGTTTTCCAATTGGATTTTATGGGAAGTAAAATATTAAATCTTTCAGATGTTAATGAAAATAGAGAATATTTGGAAAATTCGTTCAGATATCTTGAGACCACCGATGTGGACAAGACTTATGTTCCACAACGTTTTGATGGATTAATGTTTGATTGGCTGAATTTTATTAATGATCCTATTTTAGGGTATGGTAAGAACGATGCTAATTCATTTTGTGCACAAAATATCTATTCTAATATTGGACTTTCCAATGGTTTAATATCCGTCTTGAGTCGCTATGGTATTATTCTGGGTGCTTTATTTTATTGGTGTTTATATAAATCATCTCAAAAGCTATCGGAAGATTATAGATATAAAGGAAAACTTATTTTTATGTGGCTTTTTTGTTTGTTATCAATATCGTACTCTTTTATGCTAATTCCTATATTTTCTTCTTTTTGGATGTATGGGATATTTGTGGAAGCTAAAAAACAAAAATAACAGTGATGTATGATTTTATATTATTAGAAAATTATCATTTGGCAATAAATCATCTCAAAGATATTGTGATTATTGCCAAAATTTTAAGAAAAGCTGGCTATTCTGTAGCGATAGTTAGGATATATCCGGATCAATGTTATGAGATATGTGAAGGTATTGATTATATTGATTTAGATGTACATGCTACAATTCCATGTGATAATTATGCAATACATCCTAAGAGTAAAATAAACTCATTCTTTTCGATGTTACGTTTTTTATGGCAGCAACATCGATATATTGAGAAAGCATTGAAGCTAATTGAGGGTAAAGCTAGAAATTATTATTATGGTTCATATCATTTATTAATGCCTATTAGTTTATTGAACAAGACGACTCCCCATTGTTATTATTTTACTTGGGGATTAAGATCTAGCAGAATAAGTTCATTTAAAGAGACTTTTAAGTCTAATCCATTATTAGCTTTACGGATGATTATACTTAGAACTATTTATCAAAACAAGGGCAATCTTAAATTTTTTGTTTCAGATAGTTTTATAAAAAAAGAATTTTTATCATTAGGATTTGCTGATGATAAACTGATCATACGTCCGGAAAGAATGCTTGATACAATGCCAGATTGTGCCTATGATGAATTATCAGCGTCTTTTTCACTTTTAACAATTGGAAGCTTAAGGGCAGCAAAACGCATAGAAATGAATATTTTAGAAATAAAAGAGGTTGATGGAAGTTGGGAGTATGTGATTGCGGGAAAAGCGAGGGATAATAAGTATGCAAAAATAATTGAGGAGTATATTGATAATGATATTAGGTGTAAGAGGATTGATAGACGATTAAATGAGTTAGAATATAATATGTTGATAAAAAGAACTCATTTTGTATTATTAAATGACTGTAAGCAAAGTTCTATTATTACAAATGGAACGTTGGTAGAAGCTTTGATGCATTTTAGACCTGTGATTGTACCTAATTATCTTCCATATTCATATTTTATAAGTGAATATAAAGTTGGTGTTATGTTTGATCCTTCAATAAAAGGTAGTTTAAAAATGGCAGTAGAGAAAGCTAGGGAATTAGGATGTGACTCTTTTAAAAGTAATATCCAAAATTTTCTTTGCACTATCTTAGTTGATAACGTATCAAGACAGTTTTCTTTAGAATTAAAAAATAAATGTGAGAGAATCTATTGCTAAGTGATTGCTTTTTTAATGCTTTACGCATTTTGTGATGTTTTGTATTTATGATAACATATATGTGTGAATATGAATTTTATAAATGTTTTAAGCTATTTCACTAAAGATGCTAGTGGCGCATTTTCATTAATGCTAGGTAATCTTAAAAGGAATAGTATTAGCTGCTTTTCAACATTTTTCATGAATCTAAAAATGAAAATAATAGGTGTTCATTATGGCAAAAATGTGACGTACAATG
>CAKOVA010000068.1 GCA_934120735.1 uncultured Prevotella sp. | reverse complement strand
CCAAGGCCGTCGGAGAACGAAACGAAGTCGAATACTCTTTCGGCACAGGCAAGAGAGTCTATCGAGCCAATAACATCAGAGCCAAGCTTCCAGAAACAGCAGAATGTTGGACAGGAATGTGCTACTTTGTCAAGAACGTGATGAAGTTCCTCAGGGAACTTTGTCTTGCTCTTTTCGAAATTAAGCTCAATTTATGGACAAATGCCATTGCAAAGTTTAGAGTCCGCTGCTTTGCAGTCATGGCAATTTATTAATTCAGCGAACACTAATTACAATTTGCTTAGCGTGTTATACAGTTGTTCCCCAAGACCAATGGTATATCCTTGAGATAAAAATACCACGCGGTTAAAGGTGTCGGCAATGATGAAGATGGGCAACTGGCGAGCATCTTGTAGCTTCATTTGTGCCACAATCTGCTTCTTAATAGCACCATCCTTGTCTATACCAAAAATAGTCTTGTTGGGTAGTATTCCAAAGTCACTGGACTTGAACTTCTTGGCTTCCGCTTCTGACTCGAACAAAAGTACAAAAGGTCTGCCCAAACGGTCAAATTCGTCTTTCAGCTTAGCAATGTCGCGCAGGGTGTGGTTGGTGGGTTCTTGTCCCACACCGATAAGGCCCAACACAAAATATCCTCTCCCTGTTTGCGACAGGATGCTTACCTCTTGGGCGTCTTTCACAAACTTCGACTCGCTATCAAAGTTACCAATCACGCTGATCTCTGTTTTGGAGGTACGAAGTTTCAAGTCAATCGTTGTCGTTTGTCCTTCCACGATGTTGAATATCTGATGGCTCTCTTTCACATTTCCACTGGCCATGCGAGTGCCGGTGACCAGGAAATAAGTTCCAGTATCCAGGTTCGTCCCATTCTTGAATGTGTTTTTCCAGCTTGTTCCGCCGCCCATGTCAACCTGACCTTCATCAAAGTTTAGCAAAACTGGAATACCATTTTCTATTTTGCTGATGCTGAAATGGTTATAATATTTAGGGTCATCCAGGTATTTGGAGGGAGAATAGCTTAAAACCAACTTCCCTTTTGGAGCTGTTTTCTGTTTTTCTGTCTCAAAATCAACATCCATCCATTGGGCATTTTGGCGATATTGAACTTTAGAAGTAACCACGTCCTTTCGTGCTTCGATGCCAATACTGCGGGCCAAGTCGACAAAGAAAATATCTCTTGAGCGAGCATCTGTAAACCTTGACTTCCACACGCCGATGGGCGTTTGTGCAATTTTTAAGGCCTCGTTATCTGGGTTGATGCGTATGTTTTTTTGAATCCATTCAACAAGCAATGCCGGATTTTGCTGAAACTTTTTGGTTGTTGCTGCGTCAAAGGCATTTTGCAATTGCTGTTTGAAGGGCAGGATAATCATTTCGTTTTCAACTCTTGGACTCAATTGGTTGCTCTTCGCCAAGAGATGATCTTCGAGAATATCCATGGAGATATCACGCAAATCTTTGTCGCTCAATGTTTTCAAAAGCGACAATACTCTTCCTTCTTTCTCTGGGTACTTGTCATAAAAGTTCTTGATGACCCGCCAGTTGCCTCGTGCTTTCACTAACAATTGTGACAGTTCACTCTTATTTGCAGCATGATAGAATTTTGATTCGTATGCTTTTCTGATGCTGTCTTCTTGCGCAAATCTAAGTTTATTCTTTGCATTCATTTCCTCTGTCACTCGTGGTATTCGTGCTTTCTCTGGCGGAGGCACTATGTCAAGGGAGTCTATCGGGTGGATTTTTCTCTCCAAGTCGGTCTCCTGTGATCGGTTGAGACGAATGGTTACTTGTTGATCCTTGCCAAACGATGCTTTGGAAAACCCGTAATATCCATCTTTTGAGGCCCAAACCAGCAGGTCGCCTTTGCCAGCTGTGAGGAACGTTTTGCCCTGTTGATCCGTAAATTTCCTTACCGCTGTATAAAATTCAGCATAGTTGTATATCTTGAAATCTACCTGTGCGTGATTGACGGGGTTTCCATTTTGGTCCACAACGGTAAAGTCTACTCGTGCGGTCTCGGCATAATGGTCAATCAGGTTGATGTCCGTAAAATTGGAAGTGCGTAGAACAATCTCTTCAGGTCCGTCATAATGCCCGAAAACCCTTGTGTGCATGAGCATGGCTCTCGATGCCGGCGCATTGAACCAACCAAGGTTCAGTACCGGCTCGGGTTCACAGGCGCCCAAGAAATACCACTTGCCGTCTGCCCAAGCCTCTACCCATGCATGGTTATCGTCAGTGTGGGCCCATCGTGGGGTGTATACTTGTCGGGCCGGAATGCCCACTGCTCTGAGCGCAGCAACGGTAAAAGTACTCTCTTCTCCGCAGCGTCCCTGTGCGTTCTTCATGCAGGCTAACGGAGACAGCGTACGGGCATCGGATGGGGTATAGGTGACATGTTCGTGGCACCAATGGTTCACTTCCAGGATTGCATCTTGCATGCTCATACCTTGAATGCGGTCTTTCAGCATGCCATAAAAAACCTTTCTGGCATCGTCAAGGTTTTCGTTGTTGACACGTAGCGGCATGACAAAATGGCGAAACAACAGCTGTGGAACCTTTGTTCCCCAGGGCATAGCTCGTTGTGTGGTGAAAGTACTTCGGATATTCTCTAAGTAAAAACGAGTAGGGTAGTCAGTGACGTCGGCTACAGGCATGTAAGCATATAGAAAATGCAAGGCATCCAGTTCGTCATTTGTCAACTTTAACCCCTTGATGTCAAAGAATTTCGGTCCTATTTGTTTCATTCTTTCATTAAAAGTTTGAAGGACCTCTTGTCGCTGTTCGTTGTCTTTGAAAATTAAAGATGCTTGGCTGAGTTGGAAACACAATAGCATCAAAAGGATTAGGCTTGCTTTTTTCATAGGTTGAATGGATTATCTTGTTGAATGAAGAAGTGCTTGTATCGTGTTTCTCACACGCCTTTCTGTTGTTACCTCCGTGGTCATTTCATCCTGACCCGCCATTCCCATGTAAACGGATGGGTTATGGTATTCCATCTGACTATAAACACTTTCTCTGGCAGAAAAATGGAATTCTTTGACAAGTGTGCACTGGGCGATGTGTGCGATGTTTGTTTCGTTGATGCCGCAACCAGCAAGAATGTTGATTCTTCCTTGTGCCCTGTCTTGCAATTGCTTTAACATTTCGATACCTTCTTCCGCAGTAGGCTGCTGTCCGGATGTCAGTATGCGGTCGAACCCAAGGTCTATCAGTTGTTCAAGAGCTTCAAAAGGATTCTTACATCGATCAAAGGCCCGGTGGAAAGTCGTAGACATGCCTTTGGCATGAGATAAAAGTAGCTGGTTATTTTCTATGTCAATGCCACCATCTTTGGTCAGGCAACCAAACACGACGCCATCTACACCCAGTTGTTTACAGATGTCAATGTCTGCCAACATACACTTGATGTCAAGCGGTGAGTATAGGAAATCGCCTCCACGTGGTCGGATGATCACATGCAGACGCGTTTTATTAAGGTGTTCTCTTGCCATCTTGATGTCACCATAAGAAGGCGTTGTTCCACCTTCTGGAATACCGGCGCACAGTTCAACACGGTTTGCACCACCAGCCTGAGCAGCCAAGCAGCTCTCAACACTGTTTGCGCATATCTCGAATTGATAATCGTTTTCGCTCATCAGGATGTAGATAGAAATAAAAAACATCAAGAGAACCAAAGGGGCTCTCCTGATGTTCGCGTTATTGAATACGTATTTTTGCTATTCTGCGAGCATGTCGTCCACCTTCGAAATCGGTAGAAAAGAACTCGTCAAGAATCTTTCTTGTCGTCTCCTTGTCAACAAATCTTCCCGGCAAAACCAACACATTGGCATCGTTATGGAGGCGAGTCAAGTGAGCAATCTCGGGTGACCAAGCCAATCCGGCACGTATTCCTTGATGCTTGTTGAGCGTCATGCTCATTCCTTCTCCCGATCCACACACCCCGATACCGGGATAGACGTCACCCCGCTCAATGCCATTGGCTAAGGCATGGGCGTGATCGGGGTAATCACAAGAAGCTGTGCTGTTGGTGCCATAGTCTTTGTATGAAATACCTTTCTCTTCCAGGTATTGTTTGATAAACTCTTTTATTTCATAGCCAGCATGATCACATGCGAGGCCAACTGTCTTGATTTCCATGACAAAATTATTCAGATAGATATTCTTTTACCTGTTTGTACACATTCTCAGCTGTGAAGCCTAACTTTTCGTCCAACACCTTATAAGGTGCAGAATAGCCGAAACTCTCAAGTCCAAAGACTTTTCCATTGGCTCCAACCAGGCCTTGTAAGGTGACCGGTAATCCTGCTGTGAGACCGAAAATCTTCGCATCTTTCGGAAGAATGGACTCTTGATATTCTTTGCTTTGACGACGGAACAACCCTTCAGACGGCACACTGACAATGCGCGTTTTGATGTTGTCGTTTCTCAACAATTTTGCACCAGCTACCAAAGTTGACACTTCTGAGCCGCTGGCCAACAAGATAACGTCATATTGTTCGTCGCTGCCAGCAACGATGTATGCGCCTTTACGTGCTTCTTGGTAGTTGTTGCCTTCTGGCACACTCTCTATGGCCTGTCGCGAAAGGATAAGTGCCGTCGGCGTATCCATGTTTTCCATAGCCATTTGCCAACAAACTGTTGTCTCTTCAACATCGGCAGGACGAAATACTCTGACGGAATCTTTTCCATGATGGTTCTTCAACTTCTCCATCAATCTGATTTGTGCTTCCTGCTCCACAGGCTCATGGGTAGGACCATCTTCACCAACACGGAATGCGTCGTGTGACCAAATGAACTTGATGGGAACTTCCATCAATGCTGCCAAACGAACGGCCGGCTTCTGATAATCCGAGAAGACAAAGAAGGTTCCACAAGCAGGAATCACGCCGCCATGCAGGTACATGCCAATGCACATGCAGGTCATGGTAAGCTCACTGACGCCAGCTTGGAAGAAAGCACCACTGAAATCACCTTTTACCATGCTCTGCGTTTTTTTCAAGAAGCCATCTGTTTTGTCCGAATTGGATAGGTCGGCTGACGAACAAACCATATTAGGAACCTGTTCGGCCAGCACACTCAGGCATACTGATGAAGCAGCGCGGGTGGCCTGTCCTGGCTTTTGTTCAACCTTGCTCCAATCAATTTGGGGAGCATTACCAGAGAACCAGTCTTGCATTTGTGCCGACAACTCTGGATTTTTCTCAGCCCATGCCTTCTCTTCAGCGTGGCGTTGGGCAACCATCTCTCGCAGTTCGTTCTGGCGTTTGTCGTACAATGCTTGGACTTCTTGGAAGATTTCGAAAGGATTATCGAGGTTTCCGCCCAGATGAAGCACTGTTTTGGTATAGGCATCACCGCCAAGTGGGGCACCGTGTGTTTTCACATTACGCTCGTAGCTGCTGCCATCTGCTTTCAAAGCTCCCTTACCCATGGTGGTCTTGCCAATGATGAGCGTGGGTCGGTGTTGTTCCGTCAGGGCTGAGTCCAATGCGTGACGAATCTCAGTAACATCATTACCGTTGATGGTCAATACGTTCCATCCCCATGATTGATATTTCATTGCGGTATCTTCTTGCGTTACAGCATCGCAATCAGTCGAGAGTTGAATGTCGTTAGAGTCGTAGAACATGATGAGATTGTTCAGTCCCAACGCACCTGCCAACCTGCCTGTTCCTTGGGAAATCTCTTCTTGGATGCCGCCATCCGATATATATGCATATATCTTATGTTGCATCATGGTTTTTCCGAGCTTGGCTTCCAAAAACTTTTCCGCCACAGCTGCACCGGCAGCGAAGGTGTGTCCTTGACCTAAAGGCCCAGATGTGTTTTCTATTCCACGTGTGACGTCCCGTTCAGGATGGCCCGTTGTTGGTGAATCCCACTGTCTGAAATTCTTCAATTCATCAATCGTATATTTACCTTGCAAGGCAAGTGTAGCGTAAAGCATGGGCGACATGTGACCTGGGTCAAGATAAAAACGGTCTCTTCCAGCCCAAGTTGCATCGTCTGGATCGTACACTAAGTATTCTGAAAAAAGCACGTTAATAAAATCAGCACCGCCCATTGCACCTCCTGGGTGGCCAGAGTTTGCCTTTTCTACCATGGAGACAGCAAGAATTCTGATGTTGTCTGCCGCACGGTTCATAGTTTTTAAGTCATTCATCATGTTGTGGTTATAATATTAGTTTTTTCGATGTAAGTATAATTTAAGGTATACAGATAAGATGTATACAAATGCAAAGATAGCATATTGATTTGAGAATAGCGATTGAATGTCGACGTTTTTACATCATTTTTTGTCGTTTGTGATTTATTATCACTATATTTGCATGAGAAAACAATATTTGGTTATATATGGAAAAGACGCACAACCATTTGGTTATTATGGCAGGTGGAGTAGGGAGTCGCTTTTGGCCCATGAGCACAAGCGATAAACCTAAGCAGTTTATTGATGTGTTAGGAGTTGGCAAATCCCTTTTGCAACTCACTTTAGATAGATTCCGTGGACTTTGTTCTTCTGATCATGTTTGGATTTTGACCAATAAGAAATACTTTCAGCTTGTGCGTCAACAACTTCCTGATGTCCCAGTAGAAAACATCCTTCAGGAGCCCATGCGCCGTAACACAGCACCCTGTATAGCATACGTTAGCTGGCGTATCAAGTCGTGTGACCCACAAGCCAACATTGTTGTGACGCCCAGTGACCATGTCGTCACCAATGGAGTTGAATTCCAAAGAGTCATCAAATCTTGTTTAACTTTTGCCAACGAAACAGATGCCATCATCACGTTGGGAATGAAACCCAACAGACCAGAAACGGGTTACGGATACATCCAAGCTGATTTAACTTCCAGTTCGTTGCGTAACAAAGAACTTTTCAGGGTTGACAGATTTAGGGAAAAACCAGATTTACAGACAGCACAAGAATATATCGAGCAGAGCAATTTCTTCTGGAATGCCGGCATCTTTATTTGGAACGTCAAAACAATCGTCAATGCTTTCAGGGTATATGTGCCAGCAATGGCCAAGATTTTTGAGAGCATGATGGATATTTATGGCACCAAAGAAGAACAAAACGTCATCGATGAACGATATGGTGCGTGTGAAAACATCTCTGTAGACTATGCGATATTAGAGAAATCTGAAGAAATCTTTGTGTGTCCAGCAGAGTTTGGATGGAGTGACTTGGGGACCTGGAGTTCGCTACTTCAGCAAACCAAGCGCGATTTGTACGGCAATGGCATCATCGGAGAGAATATTTCTTTGTATGACACTCATAATTGCATCGTGCATGCTACACAGGCCAAAGAAGTTGTCATCCAAGGACTTGATGATTGCATTGTAGCCGAAAAAGATGGTGTCTTATTGATTTGTAAGCTGGCAGAAGAGCAACGCATCAAACAATTTTCTGGCGAAAACTGAATGGATAGGGGAGTCATGTTGATGCATGCCATGATTGCTCCATTCATTTTGATGAACACCTATTTATAATGAGTGGTAGATTTATCAGTAATTTTTGAAGGAAAAATTGTGCAAAAGGCTCTTCACTAACAGTTTTCTTCCAAACCTCGTTAGACCGTAGCCTTTGTTGGTTGCAGTGTTGTTGTATTGTTCTACGGCTGCCTCCAACCGAGCAACTATCATCATTTTGGCGCCATTTTCCCAAGTACGAAATTCCGTATTTTCCGTATATAGCTGACTAAATGCAATCAGCTGGTCCATGTTGAAGCTATCAGATTTGATTCCAGCCCCTTCCAACATGGCCTCATGCGCATTGCACTCTTGTTCGACATGGACAGGTACCATCATCGCAGGCTTACCCATATACATGGCTTCGCATACCGATTCAAAGCCACCAGTTGTCGCATAAGCCTTACAGTTGGCCAGATAATATAGAAATTTCTGATCGTCAATGCGATGAAAAGTCAGTGTGTCATCAATTTGAGTGGTTTCATCCGCATCCTTTTTGTCCCAGAAAAAGTGCAACGAGATGTCCCGATGATTGGCATGCCACTGCATCACCGAGTCGCTGAACCCAGCATTGATGATATAGCCTGTCATGTAATCACCCTTACTTCTTTGTATCTTCAGTGCCTCATCACGTAATAAGGGTGGTACCACAGATAGGTTTTCTTCATCGTAGTCACCATTTTTCCTGAACGACAGGCCCAACTTACGTGTGGCGCCCAGGCATGTTGCTCGCGTGAACGCCAACATGAGACGTTGACTCACTTGATGTTTTTTCGGGAAAGGGTAGGATGGATGCAAAAACATGTACTGATGACCGATGCATACTTCTGGTATGCCGGGCCGAAAAAGAAAATAGGTTAATCCTGTGAGAACTTCATAAAAATTGACGACCAGGTCGGCACCACTCGATTGGATGTGCTCATGAAGATATCGAATGCTCGATAGGTATTTGGGCGATTTAAAAATGTTGTAGATGATAGATCGAGTAAGTCCTACCTTCTGGTTTGCTTTTGACGGTAGAAAGTTAGGACTGAGGAAGCCAAAGACAGGGGCTTGTGTTCGATGAAGAAAAAAGGAGGGTACTTCCCTTGACCGACTTCTGCCGACAAGTATCTCGGTTACTTTGTGACCACAATCACGCAGTGCTTTCTCAAGAGTCAAGGCTTGTGTCAGATGCCCTCTGCCTTCACCTTGTACAATGAATATGACTCTCATTTTTTCTGTGTTATCTTATTTTGCTTACAAAAATAAAGGAGAGTTGTTACAAAACAGTGTAAAAAACAATAACATTTTATAGAAAAAAAACAAGAAATCGTGTATCGTTAGTCTGGAAAAATCCTAAATCGGGTAGGAGGTAAATGTTATTCATAAAAGGTATTTACCTCCTACTTTCACATTTACCGACCTCCCACACCACCCGTACGTGCCGCTCGGCATACGGCGGTTTCGTACTTTTACACCTCACGGTGTGTGGCAAGTTGTTGTCAACTATCCCTTTGAGTAACGTCACTTCTATCCTATTGTAGGATTCCGTCCTATCGCCTTGGATATAGAGCTCCTTTCGGACATCTGACGAAGAGGTTCGCAGGGTAGCATTCATTTACTATTGCACTGCACGATTCGGTCC
>CAKOVA010000067.1 GCA_934120735.1 uncultured Prevotella sp. | reverse complement strand
CTGCTTGCGCCGATGGTACTGCAATGCAATGCGGGAGAGTAGGTAGCCGCCTTTTTTCAAATAGAAGCCTTCAGGACAAAAAAGTCTGGAGGCTTTTTTGATATTAGGCCAATTGGGCTTATTGGGCCTATTAGGCTAATTGGGCTTATTAGCCTTATTAGCCTAATGATACCATACAATATTTATTTGATTCATCGGCTGCATCTTTGAAGTTAGCCATTACCAACCTATGATTTGAAAGAATAATCCGATGCTTATACCTACGCTACTGATAATCTTGTTAGTGTAGGCTTTTTGCTTGTCATTGTAGACTTTAAGAAGGATATTCTCATTCGTGATTGAGGTCATGAATCCGATGTGAGATGACAAGTGGAGTTTCATGCCGATGCTTGGCGACATCAGCAGATTGAAATCTGTGTTTTTGAGAGTTGTAGAATATTTCGTGTTTGTATCAATGTTGCCCTTCCTTATGATTCCAAAGGACCTACCTGGACGTTGACAAAGGGTGCCCATCGTGTATTGGTGAAAAAGAATGTACTGCTGGCGAATACCGGCACAATCGCCAATCTGTATTGGTGATGATAATTGTAGCCAATGCCACCTCCGATACTCCACTGTTCGCTGATGAACCTTTCGTGTTGGTAGTTCATGCTAAAGGTATCGTCTCCATACTCGCCTGTTCCTTTGGTGACCGTTGTGTTGACAACATTGAGGCATCCTTCTCTTTCATAAAATGATGATTGTGCATTGATGTGGTTAGTCGAGAAAGAAAACAACAGTGCTATGATTACGGTACCTGTTATGCGCAATTTGGCTTTCCTCATTCATTATTTTACCAACCGGAGAGGAGTCTAGCGGGGCTTTGTTCAGCAGCCCCACTTTTCTATCATTGTTGTCTTTCTGGATTTTTCAGCATTAGTATTCGTCTTCATCCGAAACGTCTGCTGCTTCCAAGTCTAAATCTTCCGGATTTGTCTCGAAAGTGGTGCGATAGCTTTCTTCCGTCAGTTTGTCGTCATCGTAAGAGTCGTCATCGTCTTTGTCATTATCTGCATTTTGTAGTTTTGGCAAATCCTCATCCTCCTCGTTAAAGTCTTCATCCAGTGCAGCTTTTCCTCTGGAAAGCTTGTTTTTGGTGAGTTCTGTCTTTGGCTTTTCCTTTGCAAAAATGGCTTCTACCCATGATCCTTTTGGAATTTCAAGCACTTCAAATCCATCGTTGACTTTCTTTTCATACATGCCGCTGGGGTTGTGAAGTCTGTTTTGCGGAAGCGTCGTCGTACTGATGTCAAAGCCACTTTCAATGATGTCTTTAATGCTCTGCGACAGCGAGTCCCAGCCACCACCAAAGTTTCTGTCAAGCACTTCAATGAGTTTTGTTGCCGATATGTGGCGGATGTTCTCGTATGTAAGGTCGGTTACGCGTGCTATGGGCTTCTTCTTAACAGCCCATTTCTGCTTTGATGCTTCGTCAGTCCGCAGTTTACCCACCTTAAAGTCTCGTTCTTCGTATTTCTTAATGACTTCAGGTTTGTCAACTTTGATTTCCTCAATCTCGAAAGCACTTTTAATAATGTCAAGATAATGACGCATGTTATCCTTGAGGTCAGCATCTTTCTGAGCCCCTTCCCATAGCCTGAAAACATCATTTTCCTGTAATTCCCAAACACTACTCTTGGTCAATGTCTTGAGGGATAAAGCGTTTTTTTGTTTCATATCTTTTTTAGTGGTCATTTATCTTTGATTGAATTGCAATGCTATTTCACAGGTAGCGTCAGCAGATTGGATGCCAGTGGCTATTGCTATGAGATGCTGTTCAGCCACAAGTTGGCTGTTTTTGCCTGTCAAAAAACCGTATTGACTTATCCTGTTTGTTTGGCTGCAAAAATAAATACTTAATTCTTAATTGACAAACTTTTTTGCAAATATTTGAGGTAAACTAAAAACGTGTTAATCCCGCATGGGGTTTACAAACTTTGCGAGTTATGGAGATGATACAAAACCAGAATATCGATGTTCTTTTTCTGTTTTACAAGAATATGCCTGTGTGGGCGATAAAAATCTTGCTCATTCATCACAGCAACCTCACTTGTTAACAGTGTGTGGGCAAGCAAACATCCAAAAATGATGAAACATTTTTTTTGACAAACCACTCTTTATCCTTCGCATATTCTCCACCAACCTTCCAATTTTTTCAAATTTCGCAAGCATTAGCGAAGTTTGTATCTTGTTGTTGTGCAAGTCGTTCGGTGTTCCATGCAACTTCATGACGACTATTTCCCTTAACTTTTCCTGGTAAAAGCATGCTTTTAACGCTGTTATTGCTATGCTCTTCGTGTCCAATTACATGCTTATTATGTTGCAAAAGCATGCTTTTTGACTGCTTAACTCAATGCGTTCGTGCAGACAGTGCCATTTCCGTTCTCTAATGAGGGTGTGATGCTCCTTATTTACCTATTATTTTTTTCTATTTTACAAATTTACAAGTGGCTTTTTTTTGTCATTTATTCGGACATAAAGCCGAAGCGTGACAGGTTGATAGTGCGATGACTTGCCAATGCAAGCAGCCATTCGTTCCTCTCACATAGAAACGCGCTTAGGGCGGATGGAATAGATGTAAAAAAACAGCATGTACACCTGTGGTTCACGAAACTTTTATTATCTTTGCATGTACACAGAGTGCTTTGAATTCGCAGCATAAGGACGATTTTCGAGCATGTGTGTCTGTTGACAATGGATTATGAGTGAACCTTTAGCAGAAAGAATGCGTCCTCGTACGCTTGACGAATATGTGGGGCAGCAACACTTGGTAGGAGAGGGTGCTGTGTTGCGCAAGATGATTGAGGCTGGCAGGATTTCTTCTTTCATCCTGTGGGGACCGCCGGGCGTGGGAAAAACCACCTTGGCTCAGATCATAGCCAACATGTTGCAAACGCCGTTCTATACGTTAAGTGCCGTCACCAGCGGGGTGAAAGATGTGCGCGAGGTGATTGAACGGGCCAAAAACAGCAGCTTTTTCAATTCAGCATCGCCTATTTTGTTCATCGACGAGATTCATCGGTTCAGCAAGTCGCAGCAAGACTCGCTGTTGGGTGCGGTCGAAAAAGGCGTTGTCACGCTCATCGGTGCAACCACGGAGAACCCCTCATTCGAGGTCATCCGCCCCTTATTGTCACGGTGTCAGCTGTATGTGCTCAAGTCTTTGGAAAAAGAAGACCTTTTGGAACTGCTTCATCGAGCCATCCATGAGGACGTAGAACTCAAACAGCGTCACATCACTTTGCAAGAAACGGGCGCCATTTTGCGATATAGTGGGGGCGATGCCCGTAAATTACTTAATATCTTGGATTTGGTGATTGGCGCTTCAGCGACCGAAGAGGTGGTCATTACCGACGAACTGGTTGAGACTCAGCTGCAACAAAACCCACTGGCATACGACAAAGGCGGCGATATGCACTATGACATCATCTCGGCCTTCATCAAGAGCATCCGCGGCAGCGACCCTGATGCGGCGCTCTATTGGATGGCGAGAATGATTGAAGGTGGCGAGGATCCACAATTCATTGCCCGCCGACTGGTTATCAGTGCGGCTGAAGATGTGGGACTGGCCAATCCCAATGCGCTGTTGCTGGCCAATGCAGCTTTTGACGCAGTCATGAAGTTAGGATGGCCCGAAGGCCGAATACCGCTTGCCGAAGCGGCTGTGTATTTGGCTGCCAGTCCGAAAAGCAATTCCAGTTATTTGGGAATCGATGCCGCACTGGCGCTGGTCAAGGAAACAGGTAATTTACCGGTTCCTCTGCACTTGCGCAATGCGCCCACAAAGTTGATGAAGCAACTGGGTTATCATGACGGCTATCTGTACAGTCATGATTATCCTGGACACTTTGTCGAACAACAATATCTGCCTGATGCCGTGAAGGACAGGCGTATGTGGCATGCGCAGCATAGTGCGGCTGAAGAAAAATTATATCAATGGATGCGTCAGTGCTGGGGATCGCGTTATGACGAGACTTCCACGTCGCAAAATGAATCATAGAAAGGAGAATGTATATGGAAACAAACGAGAAGAAACCCACTGTCAACATTGTTGTTCTGGACGGACATTGTGCCAATCCCGGCGATTTGTCATGGGATGGATTCAAAGATCTGGGCAGTCTCACCGTTTACGAACGTACGAAAGCCGAAGAAGTTGTAGAACGTGCGAAGGATGCGCAGATTGTTTTAGTGAACAAAGTGTCCATGAAGGCTGACATCATCGCACAATTGCCACAGCTGAAATATATTGGCGTGTTGGCAACAGGCTTCAATCACATCGATGTGAAGGCCGCCCAAGAACATGGCGTGGCGGTGTGCAACATTCCGTCGTACAGTACATATAGTGTGGCTCAGATGGTGTTTGCCAGCATTTTTACCATCACGACTCGCGTAGAGCATTATGCCCAACAAACACGTGAGGGACAGTGGACAAAGCGTAGTGATTTCTGTTATTGGGACACACCTTTGCTGGAATTGGCCGGAAAGACGATGGGAATTGTCGGATTGGGCAACATCGGGATGAAGGTTGCACGCATCGCTCGTGAGTTTGGCATGGAGGTGTATGCCTATACCAGTAAGAATTCGGTGGATCTTCCATCGGGCATCCAAAAGACAACCCTTGACGGCTTGTTCTCGGTGAGTGACATCCTTTCTCTACATTGTCCTTTGTCAGAGCGCACGCGTGAACTCATCAAGGCTGATAATTTACGCAAAATGAAGCATGGCGCTATCTTGATCAATACCGGAAGAGGCCCTTTGGTTAACGAAGCTGATGTTGCCGCAGCTTTGGAAAGCGGTCAGTTGGCTGCCTACGGAGCTGATGTGATGTGCTCGGAACCACCCGCTGCCGACAATCCATTGATGAAACAACCCAATGCCTTCATCACTCCTCATATTGCATGGGCTACCGTTGAAGCACGCAGCAGACTGATGAACATTGCCTTGGACAACGTGAAGTGCTTCCTGGAAGGAGCTGCACAAAACGTAGTGAACTGTTGATGGGTGCGCAAGAGATGGCAGCTGCCCTTTTTGATGAGTGTAAAAATAATTGCTTTTAGGTGCGTTTTAATAGAATATGTCCTACGAGAATCCTGAAATAGTCCATTCCATACAACAGATCATAGAGTTTGTTGGGACGTTTGCTTTTGCGATATCTGGCATTCGACACGCTGCAGCCAAGAATTTTGATTGGTTCGGTGGGTTTGTTTGTGGTATCGCCGTTGCCATCGGTGGCGGAACCATTCGTGACGTCATGATTGGGGTAACGCCGTTTTGGATGACGTCGAGCATTTACATCATTTGTACAGTATTGGCTCAACTGTTCGTCATTGTTTTTTCAAAGTTTTTGAAGCGGTTGGATAATACCTGGTTTGTTTTCGATACATTGGGCTTGGCCTTGTTTACTATTGCCGGCATCCAGAAGTCTTTGGCCTATGATTTCCCTTTTTGGGTAGCCATCATCATGGGTTGTATCACAGGTTCGGCCGGAGGCGTGATACGCGATGTGTTGCTGAATAACGTCCCCATTATCTTTCACAAAGAGATTTATGCCATGGCCAGTATCGTAGGCGGAATTGCCTATTGGGTTCTCATTCGGTTGGGCGTGGATGTGGGTGTCACGGTGGTTATTTCGTTCTTAATCGTGTGTGCCATCCGATTTTTGGCCGTGAGGTACCATCTTTCCTTGCCTCATCTGCGCTTAGAAGAATAGGTGTGTGCGTGCTGGAAATCAGGCAACGTTTGACAATTGTCGTTAGAAAACCCTGAACCTGTAGCCAAGCGTGAGTATGATGGAGGAGTTTCTGCTGTTTCCCATGATGGCCTTTGCTTTGTCAGTCTTTGCAAGTTTTCTGAAAGGATATTGGTAACGGGCATCCAAACATACGTTGTGCCATACGAAACAGAGTCCCACGGGGATAGTCACGTCACTCCTGTACAATTCTTTTTTGATGCTTTTTCCGTTGCATTCCATCGTGATGGCGTATGCTGTATGAATACCGGTGTATAGTCCCAGTCTGTCTGCGATGTATTGCTTGAATATAAAGTCGGTATTGATATAGTTCAATCGATAGTCGAATGTGGCCCCTGCTCCAGGTGAAGCTAAGGAGATGGCATTGTGGCTGCCGTGATGAGAAAAGGTCAACTCGGTTTGGATGGCGAACGACTTGGTGAGGAAAGATTCGGTATATATTCCTCCCGTCCCAGTGATTTTGGCTTCACCATGCAAAGCTGTCAGATTAGAATAGATGGCGCCACCTTTCACTCCCACGTAGGTATCCCATGGTTGGCGTTCGAATTTGGGTTTGAAAGTGCGTTGCCCCCAACAGGTTGTAGCAACAAAGGCTACAAGAAAAAGAGCCAAAAAACCTTTTTTCATATCGTTTTACAATTGTGCTGTAAAAATACAATTATTTTATGATATGACAAAGTGTTTTGTTATTTTAGCATAAAAAATAGCGGGAAGGCACGTTCTATGTTTATTGCGGGTAGTTAAGTTTGGTGGTATGATTGATTAGATGATTGGTCTTCACCCGTGTTAATTGGCGGCCTTGAGCCAATTCATTATTTTTTCAGGCGATACGTGTTCAGTGCGTCAACAATGGTTTTTACCTCATCATTCGTGAGCGTTTGGTTCAACGGAATGCTCACTTCGTGGTGATGAATCTTTTCAGAAATAGGGTAGGAGCGGTCGTTCCACTCTTTGTATGCCTGCTGTTTGTGTGGAGGTATGGGGTAGTGGATGTTGGTTTGGATGCCCATGCGGTTTAAGTGTCTTTGCAGTTCGTCTGGATGTTGTGTCAGTACGGGGAACACATGCCACACGTTTCCGGTTGAATCGTGTGAAGGAAGCGTGATTTCTTCGTTGCGAATGTGCGTGAGATAGTAGTGGGCTATCTCCTGTCTTCTTGCATTTTCCTCATCCAGATACTTTAGTTTTACGCTCAACACGGCAGCCTGCAGCTCGTCCATTCTGCTGTTTCTTCCTTTATAGTCAAAGACATATTTTCGTGATGAGCCGTAATTGCCCAGGGATCTGATGACGTTTGCCAGTTTAGTGTCAGAGGTTGTCACGGCTCCAGCATCGCCCAATGCGCCCAAGTTCTTACTGGGATAAAAGCTATGAGCCGCGGCATCTCCCAGCGAACCGGTGCGATGCCCCTCACTGTACAGGCAACCGTGTGCTTGTGCGTTATCTTCCAGCAGTTTCAGGTGATGTTTTTGACAGAGCTGACTTATCTTTTCTGTGTACGCACAACGTCCATAGAGGTGTACCAGCATGATGCCTTTGGTGCGTTCGCTAATGGCCTGCTCTATCAAGTTGTCATCAATTTCAAAGGTGTCTATGCGCGGTTCCACCAGTATGGGTACCAGGCGGTTGGCCGTAATCGACAGGATGGTGGCGATGTAGGTGTTGGACGGAACGATGATTTCGTCGCCCTCATGCATCTCGCCCAGCTCCATGTAAGCTCTGAGTATGAGGGTGAGCGCATCCAGTCCGTTGGCGCAACTCACACAATGTCGGGTGCCAATGTAGTCAGCATACTGTTTTTCAAATGTTTGTACCGCCTGCCCTTGCAGATACCAACCACTCTCAATGACCTTATTGACAGCCTGTTGTATCTCTGTCAGGTGTTCATTGGTTACTCGTTGTAAAGATAAATAAGGTATCATACCTCCCATTGATAAGTGTCATAACATATAGCACGACCGCCAAATCCCTCCTTTTGATGGATGAGTGAGGCGTTGAGCAGGTGTCCATCTTGCAGAGTAGACGTGCCAAAATCAAAATATTGTCGCTTGTCCCACGATTGATGGAGTAAGAAATGGAACAGTCCATCGATGACACGCAGTTGTTTTCCTTCGGGCGATGCCGAGATGTATTGCGTATGCACCACTTTGGGCGTGAGATAAAGAACGGTTCCTCCTAACACCATGTTATCTTTGCAAGCCACATACAACTGGATGTGATGGGGGAAACGTTGGTGCAACAGTTTTATTTCCTGCAAGCTATGAACGGGTTTCGCACCGTATTTATTCATTAAATTGTCATCCAACACCTGCCAAAAAGCAGCAAAATCTGTACTCTGCTTTATCTCTATGCCATTTTTAGCACAGCGGTTGATGCCGTATTTTCGGTCTCTACTCCACTTCAAGGGATGTGCCAAATCAATGGCGGAAGAAATGTTGCGTGCCACTAATTGGGCATTGCAGACTTTGAAGAGCGCATACAAATCCTCTTCGGCAGGCATCAGATGATAGATAGAAGGTGTGGGACGGTACACCACTTGATTGAATCCATGATTGCGAAGGTGTTGGTTGAGTTCTTCAAACAGCACGAGGATGTCGGCGGTCCTCACTTGTTGATCCATGATGAGACCACCGTATGTCAGTCCAAAATGCGAATACAGGGTGTCGTCAACACGATGGGCGGGCAGCATGGCATACAGCTTCTCGTTTTTATAGAACATCAACGAATAGTCATTGAACCTGTCTTCGTGGTAGTTCATGTAGCTTCTGTCGAACAAGAACGTGGCATTTTTTGCCTTTTCCGCATAGCCGTTCCATTGTTCTTCATCGGCTTTGGTGTATCTGCGAATGTCAAACATGCTTACCTTTGCTTGATGTATTCCAAGAAAGCATCATATTCTCTTATATAATCAGCTTCGTCAAAGGTCTCAGAAGCCAATACCAAGCATACGGCGCCCGATGAGAAATCATCTAACGTCCGCCATGTATCAGTATCGACAAACAGGCCTTGATAAGGGTGGTTCAGCAGTATAGAAGTCTTTTCTTTGCCGTTGTCGAGCGTTACATGGAAGCTACCACTGAGAGCGATGATGAACTCTTGGCATTGTTTGTGGGCGTGTCCGCCCCTGTTTTCGCCTGCCGGAACATCGTACACCCAGTACACCCGCTTTACATCAAAGGGCACATCTTTGCAACCTTCGGCAACGGTTAGGTTTCCTCTGGGGTCAACGATCTTATCTAAGTCAATGATTTTCGCTTCCAACTGCTCGTGTTTCTTATCGGTTACCGTACATTTGTTCGTAGTATTTTTGGTAGTCTCCAGAGGTTACCTCGTTGATCC
>CAKOVA010000066.1 GCA_934120735.1 uncultured Prevotella sp. | reverse complement strand
GAACAGTTAGGCATAAAAGCCCACATGCAGCTTATGCTGCTGGTTATTTAGCTGGAGTAGAAGATTCTTATAAGTAAGTACCTGCTCCTCCGTTTCAAATAACATCCCCATATGATAAATATATATTGTATGGGGATGAGTAAATTAGAAAAATTGTATATTTGCACTTTATAAAGAGTTATTTGACAGCATAGCACCGCAAATCGCTGAAATTCGCACGGTTGCTAACTCGTTACCTCTATTTCTCAAATAATTTGCTAAAAGTTTATTATACAATCGGTTAAGTCAAACCGTCGAAAATCTAAAATAATAGAGCATCCCCATTGAGGCTCTGAACGAAAGCCCATGAGAGCCAAAACCAATAGCATAGAGATTGGGGTGCAAAGTCAATGGGTTTAGTGGCCAATATCAATGGATTTGGACACCAAACTCATTGAAAATACAGCAAAACAAAAAGAAAAAAAGTTCAAAATATTTGCTATCCTAACGAATTGTCCTATCTTTGTATCTCGAACTACAAATCCATCTCAAACAGATGCATCAAGAACAACTCACGAAAGAGAATCTACGAATCGTCTTCATGGGCACCCCGGAGTTTGCCGTAGGCTCGCTCCGCGCACTCGTGGAGGGAGGTTACAACGTTGTGGCTGTGGTCACACAACCCGACAAGCCCGTAGGTCGACATCACGACACGCTGCAAGCATCCGAGGTAAAGAAGTACGCCTTGGCGCAAGGGTTGCCCGTTTTGCAGCCCCAGAAGATGAAAGACCCCGCCTTTTTGGAGCAGTTGGCTGGCTATAAAGCCGACCTTCAGGTAGTTGTGGCCTTTCGCATGCTGCCCGAGGTGGTGTGGGCCATGCCCCCACTGGGTACCTTTAACGTGCATGCGGCGCTCTTACCTCAGTATCGGGGGGCCGCACCCATCAACTGGGCCGTCATCAACGGCGAGACAACCACGGGAGTCACCACGTTCTTTCTGGACCATCAAATCGACACCGGGCGCATCATCCTGCAAAAAACGATGCCGATTCCCGACGATGCCGACGTGGAGTATGTCTACAATCACCTCATGGTGCTGGGGGCACAGCTATGCCTCGAGACCATTGACCAATTGATTGAGAACGGCGGAGAGATTCCATCGACACCGCAAGAACACTATGCGATGGACGAAGCCAACCTGCATCCGGCACCGAAAATCTTCAAGGAAACGTGCCAAATCAATTGGCATCAGCCGGCTAAACGGGTGTACGATTTCATCCGCGGACTGAGTCCGTATCCGGCAGCATGGACCATCGCCACTGATGGCAACGGCAAACAGCAGACGCTGAAGATTTATAAATCAAGCAAAACCAACCTTGCGGCTGATGAAACACCGGGTACAATGTGGGTTGAAAACAAGAAACTGTATTTTGCAACCGAAGACAACTGGCTGGAAATCACTGAGCTGCAGATGGCTGGCAAGAAACGCATGAGGGCGAAAGACTTCCTAAATGGGTGGAGAGAATAAAGCCAATAAGGGCAATAAACCTAATTGGCCCAATTGGCCTAATTAGCCTAATTAGCCTAATAACCAGCAACCAGAGAATCTTAAAAACTTAAAAATCTCAAAAACTCACAAACTCAAAATGACCATACAAGAAGACATCAAGAACGCCATAGAGGTGATGAAACAAGGTGGCGTGATACTCTATCCCACCGACACCGTGTGGGGAATAGGTTGCGACGCGACCAATGCCGACGCCGTGGCCAAAGTGTACAAAATCAAGAAGCGCGATGACTCGAAGGCACTCATCTGTCTGGTCGATTCCGATGCGCGCCTACAACGCTATGTGAGGCAGGTACCCAATGTGGCTTGGGACTTGCTGGACGTGGCCATAAAGCCAACGACCATCATCCTGGATGGCGCCATCAACCTGGCTCCCAACCTGATAGCAGAAGACGGAAGCATCGCACTACGCATTACCAAAGAACCTTTTTCGCACGAACTGTGCTACCGTTTTCAGAAGGCTTTGGTAAGTACCAGCGCCAATGTCAGCGGTGAACCGGCAGCAGCCAACTACTGCGACATCAGTCAGGAGATACTCGATGCGGTTGACTATGTCTGCCATTCGCGCAGACAGGAGCACAAACCCCACACGCCCAGCAGCATCATTAAGCTGGCAGAAGATGGAGAAGTAACCATCATCAGAAAATAAAACACACGCTCTTGATATTTGTCGCCACGGCCACCCCACACGTTTTCACGAGACAGGCGACAACAGGATAAACAATGCAACCAACAACCTATATCAACAAGATTCACAAGTGGAGACTGACACATCTGACCAATCGTCAGATGGCGACCATCCTAGCCTTTTTCATAGGTATCTTCGCCTCGGTCGCCGCTTATGTGTTGCACTTCATCATCAGACAGATTCAACATTTACTTACGGCCGGTTTCGATGCCACCACCTACAACTGGCTGTACCTACTGTTCCCCGTTATCGGCATTTACATCACATCACTCTTCGTGAGATACGTGGTGAAAGATAACATCTCACACGGCATCACGCAGGTGCTGTATGCCATATCGACGAAGCAGTCAAGGCTGAAGGCGCACAACTGTTGGACATCGGTCATCTCATCGGCCATCACCATCGGCTTTGGTGGGTCGGTAGGTGCCGAGGCTCCCATCGTGCTGACGGGGTCGGCCATAGGCAGTAACCTCGGACAGTTGTTCAAGATGGACAACAAGACGCTGATGCTGCTCGTGGGTTGTGGCGCATCCGCCGCCATCGCAGGTATCTTTAAAGCCCCGATAGCCGGCCTGGTGTTCACGCTGGAGGTACTCATGGTAGACCTCAGCATGGCTGCACTGCTGCCTATCCTCACCTCTACCGTCACGGCAACCGTCTTCACTTATATCTTCGTGGGTAACCGCTCGCTGTTCGATTTTACGCTCGACAGTGCTTGGAATATCGACCGCATACCAGCAAGTATCCTGCTGGGACTGTTCTGCGGCATGGTAAGTCTGTACTTCATCCGCATGATGAGCAAATGCGAAGGCTTGTTCGAACAGCTCAAAGACTACCCATTCGCCAAACTTTTCTTAGGAGCCATCCTGCTGAGTTCACTGATATTCTTCTTTCCTTCACTATATGGTGAGGGCTACAATTCGCTGAATATCTTGCTTAACGGAAATACGGAAGCCGATTGGAACGCTGTAATGAACAACTCGTTGTTCGCAGGTAGTTCGGGCTTGCTGGTCATCTACATCGCTTTGGTGTTGCTCACCAAAATCTTTGCCACATCGGCTACCAACGGAGCGGGTGGCGTAGGAGGAACCTTTGCGCCATCCCTGTTCGTCGGAGGGTTCGGCGGTTTTCTCTTTGCGCGTGTGTGGAACATGAATCAGGTGGGAACCTACATCCCCGAAAAGAACTTCACCCTGCTGGGAATGGCTGGGGTGATGGCTGGGGTGATGCATGCCCCTTTGACCGGAGTGTTCCTCATTGCCGAACTCACGGGCGGCTATTCGCTGTTCTTACCGCTTATCATGGTGAGCATTGTATCGGTGATGGTCATCAGCATCTTCGAGCCCCACAGCATTTATGCCATGCGTCTGGCGCGCCAAGGTAGGCTGCTCACCCATCATACAGACAGGTCAATTCTAACGCTCATGAGTCTGGATAGCGTGATTGACAACAACTATACGACCGTTGACCCAGACATGCCGTTAGGGAAGTTGGTGAGTGTGATTAGCAGGAGTCACACCAGTTTCATCCCTGTCGTGAACACGGCAGGCATCTTACTGGGCATCATTGACATTAACAAGATTAGGCATGTGATGTTCAGAACCGAACTGTATCACCGCTTTACCGTGCAGCAAATCTTGATACCCCCGAAAGCTACACTGGGTATCAAAGACTCTATGGAAGAGGTGATGGAGAAGTTTGACAAGACCAACGCCAACTATTTGCCGGTGGTTGACGTGAACGGACAGCTCACCGGCTTTATAGAACGCACCCGACTGTATTCCATGTACCGCAAGACGGTGGCCGACTTCTCGGCAGAGTGATTGATAATAAATGGCAAACACGAAAGTGGATGGTTTCTCCATGCCTCATGTTTGCCACACTTTTACAGCAGCGTAGCGCTGGTTAGCCATACCAACGACGCTGAAAATGAATGCTGCTTGTTGGGATAACCCTATTTGTTTACCTTGACAATCTTTGTGGGTTGTTGCTCTTTGTTTCGTCTGTTGGTCACGGTGACCACTGCTTGTGCCAGGTTAAGAAAGGCCTGTCCCGTCATCGTATCAGTGTGAACAGCCGACGGTTCGCCACCATCACCATTCTCACAGATGCTCTGCACGATGGGAATCTGCGCCAACAACGGCAGTTTCATCTCGTCTGCCAGCTGCTTGCAGCCATCCTTTCCAAAGATGAAATATTTGTTCTCTGGCAGTTCAGCAGGCGTAAACCAAGCCATATTTTCCACCAATCCCAGAATCGGCACGTTCACCTTGTCGTTCTGGTACATATCAATGCCCTTCCTGGCATCAGCCAAAGCCACCTTCTGCGGCGTGCTCACGATGACTGCTCCTGTGATAGCAAGCGTCTGGAGCAATGTTAAATGAATGTCACTTGTACCTGGTGGCGTGTCCAGAATGAAGTAATCCAGCTCGCCCCAATCAGCATCAGCAATCAATTGCTTCAACGCATTCGACGCCATGCTGCCTCGCCAGAGCGTTGCGGTCTGGGGATTGACGAAGAAACCCACGCTCAACAACTTAACACCATATTTCTCTATCGGCACAATAAGTTGTCTGCCTTCTTTCTCGATGACGTAAACTCGCTCATTTTCTACACCAAACATCTTGGGCATGGATGGCCCAAAGATGTCAGCATCCAACAATCCCACCTTGTAACCCAGCTGCGCCAAGGCGATAGCCAGATTGGAAGAGATGGTCGACTTGCCCACTCCACCCTTGCCAGAACTTACGGCAATGATGTTCTTCACTTGCGGAAGCAACTTGCCAACCTCTGGTCTTGGTGCGGTCTTGAACTCGGTTTTGATATTCACCTCAACCTCTTTTCCTACATGGAAGTGGATGGCAGCCTCGGCAGCCTTGAGCGTTGACCGCAGAAAAGGATCGGTTTCGCGGGGAAATATTAAGGTAAATTCCACCTTCATCCCATCGATTCGGATATCATCTGCCAGCATGTCGCTCTCAATGAGGTTCTTCTTGGTTCCGGGATACATCACCGTTGCCAATGCTTCAGTAATTAGTTTTGGATATAAAGTCATCTTCACATGTTTTATATTTAGTGTTGTCATCCCTTCTTTTTGGAGGGATTTTCTACAGATAGATTACAGGTCCATCCCCTACCGATGCAACACTGTTTTTTTCATCTGATTTAGTTTTTGATGGGTTTACTTACCGGTAGCCTTGCTACTGCGCTTGCTGCGGTGGTAACTGCGATAATCGTCGAGGGGTATTTCCACATCGGGTTCTTCCAACTGGCCTTCGTGCGGCAGTCGAAACTTGATGTACTTGATGTTCAATCTCCGCTCCATCCACATGCTTTCATAATACGTCTGGATGGACAAGATGCGCCGGGTGGCCTCGTCAACGTCGGCGGTGTGGTACAGGTCGGCTGTCTTTTGGAGCAACGGCAACTGGTTTTTCTCCACCATGAGCGACGTGTAGGTGAACAAAAAGTTGGAGTCGGTCTTGAGATGCACCACCCCACCGTCCACTAAAAAGCGGCGATAGCGGTTCATGAAGTAGGTGCTGGAGAGCCGTTTTCGGGCATTCTTCATCTGCGGATCAGAGAAAGTGAGCCATATTTCCCGCACCTCATCCGGGGCAAAAAAGCGGTCAATCATCTCGATGTTCGTGCGCAGAAAAGCCACGTTGTCCAACCCTTCCGCCAAAGCCTGCTTGGCACCGGTCCACATGCGCGCGCCCTTGATGTCCACGCCAATGAAGTTCACGTCAGGGAAAAGCCTGGCCAGCCCCACGGTATATTCGCCCTTACCACATCCCAACTCCAGCACAATGGGATGATTGTTCTTGAAATAATCGTCGCACCAGTGCCCTTTCATATCGAAAGGAACGTTCTCAAGTACGGAAAAGGGATATTGAAAGACATTCTTGAATGTCTCCATTTCAGCAAATTTCTCTAATTTTCCTTTGCCCATAAAGTGTTTTTTGTGTTTGCAAAGATAATCAATTATTTAATTTCAGCCAAACCCACACAGGCTTTAATCGGTCGAAACATCATCCCTTCTCGCACATGATTTCATAGATACGATGCCCGATTCTGAAACATACGCAAAAGGCACAAAGACACCATTGTAACTAATTGATTTACAAGTTAATAACTTTATCTCCCAAAGTCAATGAGTTTAGCGGGTAAAGTCATTGACTTTGGAGGTCAAAGTCAATGGGTTTGGAGGGTAAAGTCAAAGAGATTGGACATGACTTCCATAACACATCATATTTGCATGATGAAACACCAACGATTGGAGACATAAAAGGGCGACTTTCATGCCGCCCCTAAACAGAAAAGAGCGACAAGATTGTCGCTCTTTAATATTATCCACTATTACTCTACCACCACGGTAGTCCAACCATGAACATCTGGCTCTGTGCCATACTGTACGCCACGCAACTTGTTGTACAGCTTTGTAGAGATGGGTCCAGGCTTATCACCAAAGTCATAACGTTTGCCCGTATCAAGGTCGTCGATGTAGCTGATGGGACTGATGACGGCTGCTGTTCCGCAGGCTCCGGCCTCCTCAAATGTTTCCAACTCCTCTTCGGGAATGGGACGTTGTTCCACCTTCAATCCCAAGTCTTCGGCCAACTGCATAAGACTCTTGTTGGTGATGGAGGGCAGGATGCTGGTCGACTTCGGCGTGATATACGTGTTGTTCTTAATGCCGAAGAAGTTTGCAGCCCCACATTCGTCGATATATTTCTTCTCTTTGGCATCAAGATAAAACTCACTGGCATACCCTTTTTCGTGGGCGATGCTGTGTGCGTAGAGCGATGCGGCATAGTTGCCGCCCACCTTGTACTTGCCCGTTCCCAGAGGAGCCGATCGGTCGTAGCCGCGCATGATGACGTATGGGTTGCTGGAAAATCCACCTTTGAAATAAGGTCCCACAGGGGTGACAAAGATGATGAATGCGTATTCGCGCGCCGCACTCACGCCCACCTGCGCCGAAGTGCCGATGAGCAGCGGACGAATGTAAAGCGTAGCTCCGCTCTCGTAGGGTGGTATGTACGCTTGGTTGAGCCTCACCACCATCTTAACCATCTCTTCAAAACGCTCGGTAGGCAGCTCAGGCATCACGATTCCGCGGCAAGTACTCTGCAAACGAGCCGCATTCTCGTTCATTCTGAACACGCGTATCTTCCCATCTGGACAGCGATAGGCCTTCAAACCCTCGAAGGCCTCTTGTCCATAGTGCAGGCAAGCGGCAGCCATGTGCATATTAAGGTACTCGTCGGAGCATACTTCAATCTCGCCCCATTGACCGTCACGATAGTAGCAACGCACGTTATAGTCGGTCTTCACATAACCGAAGGACAGGTTAGCCCAATCAATATTTTTCATCATCTTATCTGTTTAAAAGGTTTATAATCACATCATGTGTTTCGCAAAAATAGGCAAAATATCGCGCAAGCACAACGATTGTAACATATTTTTTGCAGCCCTAACATCGGTTAATCCTCTTCCAAAATCTTCTTAATGTCAGCATCTACCTTTGTCAGGCGCGCCTTACAAAGTTTGATGAGCTTTTGAGCGTTCTTCAGTTCGGTGGTCAATTCGTCGATATCGAGTTCCTCGTTTTCCATCCGCTGCACAATGTTTTCCAGCTGCCGAACAGCTTCTTCATAGTTAATTTCTTTGGTCATATTATTTAATGATTGATTTGAATGTTCCATTCTCCACGCGCGTTTCTATCTCGTCGCCCGTCTTTAGCTCACTGGCATGGCGCACCGCGCGTCCTTGGTGCAGCGTGATGCTGTAGCCACGGCTTAGCAGCAGTTGGGGATCCAGCGACTTGCATCGCTGTTGAAGCATGTCCAAGCGATGCCCTTCCGTCACGATTTTGCGCTCAGCCATCGGTTTCAAACTGTTTGAAAGTACCTGGACGTGATGCTTGGCATCAGAGATTTTGCGGGAAGCCCTGGCGGTGAGCTGCAAAAAATATTGTTGCAAACGCTCTTCCTGCCGCACTCTGACATGCGAGAAAAGTACCGGTATTTTGCTTGAGACGCGCACGAATCGATTCTTCTGTTGTTCCATGCAGTGCCTCACGATTTGCACCATCTCACTTTGCGCATCGTTTATCCGAGCCAAAGTGTCAGCCAGGTTATCGATGAGATACGCCGCCGCTGCCGTAGGGGTTTTGACCCGACGGAACGAAACCATGTCCAACACGCTCTCATCACGCTCATGTCCAATTCCAGTGATGATGGGCAAGGGGAAATTGGCCACATTCTCTGCCAGCGAAAGGGTATCAAAACCGCTCAAATCGCTTGTCGCACCGCCGCCACGGATGATGACCACCACGTCAAAGTCATCGACTTGCGCATTGATGTGGTTCAAAGCTTCGATGACACTGGATTCCACTCGTTCGCCTTGCATGACGGCAGAAAAGAGCTGAACCTCAAAGTTGAACCCCTGCTCGCAATCTTTTAACTGGCGTAAAAAGTCGCCATAGCCGGCCGCCTGCTCACTGGAAATGACGGCAACGCGGCGCGCAAACATGGATAGGTGCAAGTCTTTTTGCAGGTCGAACACCCCTTCGGCCTTCAAACGAGCAATGATTTCCAAGCGCTTGCGGGCCATGTCGCCCATGGTGTACACGGGGTCTATGTCGGTAACAATCCAAGAAAAGCCGTAAGCCTCGTGGAAATTGGCGTACACCTTCAGCAACACTTTCATGCCGGCGCGCAGCACTTGTCCGGTTGTGCGTTCAAAGTAAGGGCGCATCAGCATCCACTTGTTCTTCCAACATTTGGCCGATGCCTTGGCCACGGGCGTGTTGGTTCGCTCATCTTTCTGCACCAGTTCCATGTAACAGTGCCCCCTTACCTCGCGTACCTCAGACAATTCGGCCTCCACCCAATATTCATCGGGCATGGTGGTTTGGAGGGTTTCGCGCACCAGTTCGTTGAGTTCATACAAGGTTAGTGCTTGCTTCATGTGAAAATATGTTTTACCTTTTCGATACAAAAATACAATTTTATTTTGAAAGGCGATGCATGGTAATAAAAATGCACTGGCAGATAGTTTCGAAAGTTACATTTCTTAAATGACCTTACTGCTGGAGATACAGGAGAAACTAACCAACAATGATTTAGAGAAAAATCATCATATTTAGGTATTGCCTTAACAATTAGGAGCTGTTATCTTTGCAAATTCAAAAATACATGCATAAGCATGCCATTGAAGGGATAATGAAATAACTAATTTATATATCATCTTGAAAATGAAAAATTTAAGAAAAAAACTTTTAGTATTAACATTCATATTGACAACAGTAGGTAGCATGCAAGCCAAAAATGCGTTAATTGTAATAGCGCATGGTTCGCCTATGCCCAGTTGGCGTAAACCGGTCTTGGACTTAGAACCAATCGTACGGCAAAAATTAGCAACTCATCCCGTAAAAGGCATCGACTATATGCGTGTGGCACTCATGGAATATACAGAACCTTCGATAGCCAATGTAGTAAAGGATTGTTTGAAACAAGGAGCTGATACTATCTTCGCTTTACCTTTGTTCATAGCCCCATCAAGTCACACGGAAGAAGATTTACCTAACATTCTTGGCATGAAGTATAATAGATATGTACGCGAAGAGTTGGCTGAGGAAAATACCGAGATGGTTCATACCAATGTTCCTATCGTCATGGGACCAACATTCTATTATAGCTACGTCTTAGAAAAGTCGATGTTACAACGAATAAAAGCGATGTCGAAAGATGAGGCTAACGAAGCCGTGGTATTTCTTGCACATGGTGACCCAGAACGTATTGGATTTTGGAACATGATGTTAGGACATGTACA
>CAKOVA010000065.1 GCA_934120735.1 uncultured Prevotella sp. | reverse complement strand
CTCCTTACCATTAGGGTCTTCCTTTCCATTCGTGAACAGTAAGTGGTCACAACTCTTTAACCCACCATCTGTTCCCCAAACGTATTGAGTCGTTGACTCCTTTTTATCAACTGGCTCATCATCATCATCTCCACAAGCAGTAAAACCGAGAGAGAGCGTTAGGATTGTCATCAATCCCCATAAATTCAAACTTTTTTTCATCTTTGTTTTGTTTTAATCAATGAACGAAATATGATATTTAAATTAACTTAGTTTTCAAAATTGATAGATAACCGACAACGATAAATTGCGTCCGGGCTGATAACAACGACTGATTTCGGTTACCTCTTTCTTGGATCCATCAGCATAAGTTACGTCAGCAAACTGCTTATAATACACTTTCTGTGCTAACATGTCGCGCACTCCTAACTTAAGTTCCCAGTGATTTCCAAACTTTTTAGAAGCCGTCAAGTCAATGACATCCCGTGGCATCTCATAGCTATCGGGCACGCGGGCATTGATGTTGTCGCCCGAAGTGGTGCCTTCGCTACGCCCCACACCTATAATACGTTTACCTATACGATTGTATAACAAGGCGATGTGCATTTGGTGTGCCTCGTTCTTATAAAATATTCCTGTGTTAATCAGATAAGGTGACTGCCCTTGCATGGGTCTGTCTTTTTCCTTAGACCCTTTTTCAAACTGCACACTACTTTTAATCAAAGCACCGTTGAGTGACCAACTGAAATGAGGAAGACCGATGAAATCGAGCGTTTTCTTGATGTCTAATTCCAGCCCATAATTGTTGGCAGCCAAGGCATTGATGTAAGAATAATTCAAATCTGTACCTCCTGTCACCGTATAGGTCCACTCAATAGGATGCTTAAAGTGTTTGTAAAATGCTGCTACAGATATCTGTTCGCCTCGGCTTGGATAGTATTCGTATCGCAAATCGATGTTATCCACATACGCATTTTTTAAGTTAGGATTGCCTTTTACATCGGAAGCTAAGTCGAAATCATAATATACCGACGACGACACCTCACGAAACTCTGGCCGGTTGATGCTTCTTCCATACGACAAACGCAGTTGATGTTGATCATTAAACTTATAGGTGGTGTTGAGCGAGGGAAACAAGTCATTGGTTTTATAAAATGTACTGACATGACTCACTTCTGTGTCACGTGTATTTGATACCAACTCCATGTTGTTATGTTCAAATCGGACACCGGCATAGATACCTAACTTGCCAAAGGGGAGAGACATTGCCAAGTATCCTGCGCCTAACGTGTTGTGTCCGATATAGTCGTTGCGCATGTGCATCTGCTCCAGCAAATGCAACTTGTCCACACCAAAGTAAGAGGCATCGCTCAGCAGGGTTGGCATCTCCATGTACCTGAATCCGTCTGGCATGTTGTTGTTAGACGTGTTCCAATTGTATATCAATTCGCAAGTGGTGTAATCGCGGGTACGATATTCGCCATACGCACCATACTTCAAAAATGGCTCCCATTGCCCCCAATTAAAAGTTATCTTGTCGTTCACACTCCCCGATACAATGTGCTCATCCAACTGTGTCCACTCGCGTGACACATCATTTCCTGTCAACAATCCTAACCGATTGGTCTCAATGGCATCGTTAACCAAATAGCGTCGGCGGTCGGGAATGTGCCGATTGGCGTATGCATAACCCACATTCCAATCCAACTCGTGCGCCTTGAGCGTATGCTTTCCAGTAAGCTGTGCATTGTAGGTGGTACGACTACGATAATAATATTCTGCCGATTGTTCATTGTTCGACTGTGCACTGATGCCGTTACGCTCGGTATAGCGATTGTTGCCCAACTGGTTAAAGATATTCTTCAATTGGTATTTGTTTTTCCCATTTTTCGACATGAGCGTAAGATTGAACATGCTACCCAAGCGCACATTGTTGTTAAACTGGTTGTCAACCGATTGGCGCAGATAGTTTTCACGGTCGTTCTGGGCGTCGTAAATTCCAAACAAGTTGTTCTCCATGTCCCGATAGGTTCTGTATTCGTTACTGTAATTCAGCACCACGATCATCCCCAGCCTGTACCGATTCACGTCCCATTGGTGATTCCAATTGGCAGAAAGTTTCAAGTCTCCCAAAGGTTTCTTTGTCTTCTCGTGCCAATCATTGTTCAATCCATTATCCAATAAGCTAATCGCTTGGTCGGATAAGGTTTTTAGTTGACTGTGAATACCGCCGTCTAACGAGCGCAAACCTCCATCAAATCCAAGAAAATCGGTATTCGAACCTTTGGCGTAGGTAAAGTCTTGAAATGCCGATTGGGTATTCCAATTGCCTCCTAAGGATAGCGAGAACGAGTTTTCTGACGGTATCTCCTTTGTATTCAACACGATAAATCCGCCACTATAATCAGAAGGATATTCGGGCGATTGGGTTTTTACAATCAACAAATTGTCAATTTGTGAGCTGGGTACAATATCAAACGAGAAAGCCCTTGAGTCGGCTTCACTGCTGGGAACGGCACCCCCATTCACCCATACATTATTATAACGCTGAGATAGTCCGCGCACCATCACGAATTTATCTTCTATCAAACTCACGCCCGGTACACGCCTAATCACCTCACCTGCGTTTGAGTCTTGCGTGCGACGAATCTCTTGCGAAGAGATGTTGCTCATCACATACGGACTCTCTTTCGCCAACTGAACCATGGCAGTCTCGGTAGTTTGTTTGACGGCAGCCGTTATCTGCACTTCTTTCAACGTTTGCTCGTCGGCGCTCATCTCCACCACCAAGTCGGTGGTGCCGGTGAGAACCCCTCGAAGCGTTTTGGCCTTATAAGAAACGTACCTTATTATAAGCGTGCATTTCTGTTCCTTGAGTCCGGTAAGTTTAAACCTACCATCCATATCGGTCACACCGGCCGGCTTGCCACCTTCTATCTCAATGGTCGCACCTATCAACGGCTCCTTGCTTTTGGCATCCACCACCGTGCCGCTAATCTCTTGGCCGGCCATTTGTAAACTCATCAGTAGTAGCATGCATACAGCTACTAATCCCCTTTTCATTGTCTTCATTAGAAATACTGAACTAATTTTTACGCTGCAAAAGTACGGGTATGATGTTGCATTTTTATTTCCGTAATATGATGATAACGATACAACTATGTGACAAACTCGCAACAGATGTTTCATTACCATTGCAACTTGCTGTGCGCCAAACCTGCCTGACAATGAATCACAACCTCATTCTTCCACATTTATCATTACACGTTAATGGAGGCGGAACTTGATGAATCACGCCCCCTGCGGTTTGTCCGATTTTTTATCAAAATAAAGCCCCTAAAATGGCAGTTGAAAACTTTCAATATAGAAAAAATCAATAGGCAAGCAAGGAGCAAACAGCAGATTATTTGGCTGAAAAATCGCTCTTTTTCACGAAAAGTAATGAAATGACGGTGCAAGAAGCATCACTTTGTGGGGCAATAGGCACGTTATTGCCCACCAATAGCATGCCAATAGCATGGCTAAAACATACAAATAACACGATAAACTGACTGTTTTGATGCTGTAAAGTGTGACTTCTTAGCTTGATAGACCACCAAAAAGTCACCATCAGCGGATAATTTTTTTCTATTTCAAAACTTCCAAATTTTGAAATAAATCAACAAAACGAGTTCTTATGTAGTCAGATCAGCATGGCGGTGAAACTACCAGTGAGCTGCCAATAGTCCAGTTACCGACATGCAGCTTCACCCCAATTTCACCGTTTGAAGACACTTCTAAGCACAAACCAGCCGTGCATCGCGAGGGTTGGCAGATAGCCATAATGCGATGCCATGACGTGAAAACGCTCTTTGAGCGATGCTTGGTGATTTTGATTGGTCATGCCGCCATCCAGATAATTTGCCACCACAGCCTGCACATTGCGCAATGGCAAGTGCCTACGGGCGGCCTCTTTCATGATTCGTATGCACCAATCAACATCGGCAGAATAGCGATACTTCGTCAGGTAAGGCGTTACCTTGGCAATGTCGGTGCGTGCATAAAAAGCCTGATGGCATACCAACATGCCGTGTAAGAACGAACGCCAGGTGAGATGGCGCGGTGGTGTCAGGCGCCGACGACGCACAAATTCTCCCTTGTCATCAACGATATGGGTATCGCCATACAACACGGCGGGCAAGACATCGTATGCGCCCACGCTACCAGCCACAAGCTCCAGCGTGTCGTTTGCCGGAAAGCTGTCGCCGGCATTGAGAAACAACACATAGTCGCCTGTTGCCCTCTGCAAGCCTTTGTTCATAGCGTCGTACAAACCATGGTCAGGTTCTGACGACACCACCACCTCGTGTCCGGTTTCCATCTCGGCAGAAAGTGCGGCGTAACGCTTTGCCATTTTCACCGTTTGATCCGTAGAAGCACCATCAACAATCAAGTGTTCTACCTCTTTATATCTCTGTTTCAGCACACTGTCAAGCGTTCTTTGCAATTCTTTTTCTGCCTGATAGGTGCATGTGATGACGCTGAATTTTATCATATCTCTTTTTGTTTAGGGAGTTAATGGGAGTTACAAGGGAGTAAACGGGAGTTAACAGACGATAGTTTTCTTATCGAGAGAGTTTAATGTCCGATAACTCCAATTAACTCCTGATAACTCCTGATAACTCCGATCAGCTACCCTCTTTTTCCTTTCATTGCCTCTTGGTAAACCTCCAAATAGCGTTTTGCTACATGCTGTTGCGCATAAGCAGTTTGCACTTTATGGATGCATCGCCTACTCAGTTCCGCACCATTCGTATCTTTGTCAAGTATCCACGCGATACCTTCGGCCAGCGATGCAGCATCTTTGTAGCGAGCTACATAGCCGTTTTGCAAATGATCAATCATCTCGGGAATGCCCCCCACGTCAAAACCAACACAGGGTACACCACACGACATGGCCTCCATGATGGTATTGGGGAGATTTTCTGAGAGCGAAGGCAGTACAAATATATCCACTGCATTGTACACGTCCACTATTTTCTTCGTGTCATTGACATATCCAAGCGAATAAGTTGGCAAGCTAAACGCACCTTCCAACTCCTCCGCATGACCGCCCAACATCACCAATCCAACACTGTTTTTCATTTCAGGGTGAGCAGCTACCAGTTGGTTACAGGCCTCAATGAGGTACTGAATGCCCTTATTTTCGTTCGTAATGCGCTGCGACGCGAACAAAACAAGCTGTTTATCGCTGGGCAATCCCAACCGTCTGGCAGCCGCTACCTTATCGTTAGGCGCAAAGAGGTGGGTGTCAATGGGGTTCGGAATGGTTGTCACCGCATGGTTTTGCAATAGTCCGCTTGCCTTTGCCTGTGCGGCAAGCCAGTTGCTACATGCCACAAAATGGATGTTGCCCGATGCATATACCTTTTGTTTTCGTTTCCACACCCTGTGCGAGAGGTCGCCATCTGAGCCATGATGGGGCAGATACATGCAGTTGCCACACTGCGTTTTAAAGTTCTGGCACGCCAGGGTAAGGTGACAAATACCCGTTGCCGGCCACATGTCATGCATAGTCCACACCACCGGTTTGCCACTCTCAAGAATCTTTTGAATGTTGCGCAGCGACAACATTCCTTGGTTAATCCACTCCAAATGAATGATGTCAGCCTCTTGAAATTCGGGCAACGACGTGATATCAGAACCCACGTTGGCTATGTCAACATGGAATAAATGACGTTTACTGAAATGCAAATGCCAAAATATACACCAGCGTTCCCATAGAAAATGCAACCTTTTCAGTGCTTGATGGGGCAACTGCGTAACGGTGAGATGGTCGGTTTCTTTATCCTTGACCAGCATCTTGGCCTTGACACCCGACTGGTTCAAGGCCTGCATCAATCGGTTGGAAGCCACTGCGGCACCACCCGTTTTCTCGCTGGTGTTCACAATAAGAACGCGCATATAGGTCGTTTTGATTCTGATGTAAAGGTACGCTAAATCGGAAACACCAACAAGTGTTTCGCCTATTTTTAGCCTATTTCATCCTTAAACTTGCGCCATTCTGCCCATTTTCATCGTATGTGCGTGGCAAAAGGGATACCTGTTTGGTTACAACGAAAGAGTAGAAGAAACCTATTTTTGTACGTTGTGTGCGGACACAAAATATTGATTTAGGTCAAGAAAGAGGCATTTTGAGCACTAAAATGGCTCACTTATTTGGAACGAGTGGTAAATCTGCCTACCTTTGCAGTACCAAAAAGGTTAATAGATTGTTTAGGTTAGTAGTAATAGATTTAGGTTTTTAGTTATTAGGTTTAAGGTAAATTAAACAGATTGTTTAACAGGTAACTATGAAGGCCGTGAGGTTTTCATTTACTGAGAAAAGATTTTTAGTTAAACATACTATACGCTGTAGCTCGTTGAGAGTTGCAGCGTATTTTTTTTATACTTGCTTGTTGATGAAACATTCTGTGGCTAAATTCAACATCATCAACAGGCAAATAATGCTGCAAGACCGTGCGCACAAGATAGCAAAGCAAGATTGATTCATCTTAATCTTCCTTCACTTTCTTGGGTCCACGCACCTTTTCGTTTTTGTTCAAGCCGCTTTTTATTTCGATGTTCAGACCGTCGCTCATGCCTGTTTCTACCTTTCGTCGCTCGTAAGTCTTGTTATCCTTATCTCCCTTGACGATGTACACATTGGTTTGTTTTCCACTAAACTCGATGGCACTCTCGGGAACAGTCAACACGTTTTGCGCACTTGCCAGCACAATCTCGGCATTGGCACTGTACCCACTGCGTATCTTCTTGCCCTGGATGTTACGAATGGCGGCTTTAATCTCAAATTGGTTGGCGCCGTTTTGCTCAACAGCTTTAGGCGAAACATATTCGAGAGACGCCTGTAAGGTGTTGTCCTGCAAGGCTCCGATGGTTATCTTCATCGGCATGCCCACAGACAGTTGTCCCACTTCTGTCTCGTCGATGTTGCCTCGGAAGATAAGGTCGCCCATGTTGGCTACCGTGGCAATGGTGGTTCCGTCGTTGAAGGTGTTGCTCAAGATGACCGTGTTGCCCACTTTTACGGGTACATCAAGAATCAAACCGCTAATGGTGGAGCGAATAAGTGTGCTGCTGGTGTTGGCATTATTCTTTGACACACCGTCGCGAACCACCTCTAAGTTGTCCTGTGCAGCCTTCACTTCCTCTTGCGATTGTTGGTAGGCTTGCCGTATCTTGTCGTACTCATCGCCTGCTACCAATCCTTTGTCGTAGAGCTTCTTCTCACGGTCGTAGTTCACTTTCGCTTGCTTCACGTTGATTTGCGCCAAGCGAACGCGTGACTGTGCGTTTGATAATTGGTTCATATCAGGCACCACTTTTACCTTTGCGATAATCTCTCCAGCCTGCACCATCTCGCCCGCTTCTTTCATAATCTCGGTGATGATACCCGAAATCTGCGGCTTCACGTTCACCTCGTTGCGAGGTTCAATCTTGCCAGTGATGACAGTTACCTTCTTCAGGTTCGACATCTTGGGGGTAAACTCGTCGTAAACCTCGGGTTGAGGGCGTGACTTGAACCATAGGAAAACAAATGTTCCGATGAAGATGAGGGCGATAACGCCTGCAACGATAAATTTGATATTCTTTTTCATAATGGTGTAATGTATGGTTCACAATGCGCAACTCGTTCTGCGGTCGGCAGTGTGTATCATGAATAGGTTCTATAATGAGTGTTCTTATTTGGATTATTCGTCTCGCATGGCATCCACAGGTTTGATAGACATGGCTCTCAGTGCAGGTGCCAATCCAGCCAAGACACCGAGCAAAGACAGCATGATGACAGCACCCACGGCAGTCCAGAAGTTTACTTGGAAATGTGCAGCAGTAAAGCCATCGGTGGTGGTACCCATCTCTGCCAGTTGTAGAATGATGACGGCAAAGAGTATTCCACTCATGCCAGCTACCGCTATCAGGATGATGCTCTCTGCGATAATCTGCCCCAAGATGGTGCGTGGCGTGGCGCCAATGGCGCGCCTGATGCCTATTTCTGTGGTTCGTTCGCGCACTGTTACCATCATGATGTTGGACACGCCGATAGCTCCAGCCAGCAAAGTGCCGATACCTACGAGCCATACCAAGAAGTTGACACCGGCAAAGAGACTGTCAACCATGCCGTACATCACTTCGGTATTGAACACCGTGATGCCCTTTTCGTCGGTCGGATCAATGTGGTGCGCACGGGCGATGACATCTCTCATGGGTTGTGCCACCTTGCTCATTTTAACTCCAGGACGCCCAGTAACACAAATAACGTGAACGGTTTGCCCCAAATTGTACGCTTGTTGCATCAGTGGGAGCGGTATGACAACGCTCTCTTCTGCCGATCCATTGATTTGCATGTTACCTGCACTATAGTCTACTCCAACGACACTGTAGTAGATAGAGTCTATTCTAATGAGCTGACCGCAAGGGTCTCCACCGCCTGGAAACAAGTTCTTGTACACTTTCTTGCCTAATATGCACACCTTCCTTCGTTGCTGCATGTCCATTTCGTTGAGGTATCTACCGTAGTACATGTGTGGCGTTTCCACCTTGGCGTAATCCGCCATCAGTCCTTTGATGTTGCAGTTGCTCTTCTTATCGCCAAACACAGCGTTTCCACCCCATTGCGACAGTCCCGGTGTAACGATGTCTAAGTCGCGAACGTTCGCCTTGATACGCTCCACGTCTTTATATTCTAATGTCCATTGTCGCCCCTTCCGATAGCCGTCGTATGGCTTGGTAGTGGGTTGAGCGAAGATGACTGAGGAGTTGGTAGCAAAGCCTTCGAACACTCGATTGAGCAACTCTCTGAACCCTTGTCCACCTCCGATGAGTCCCATGAGCATGAAGATACCCCAGAAAACGCCAAAGCCAGTGAGGAAAGAGCGGCTCTTGTTGCGCGAGAGTGTCTCGATAATCTCTTTGTATGTGTCGATATCAAACTTCATGGCTTATTCTGCTCTTAGTGCTTCAATGGGTCTTACGTGTGCTGCCTTGCGTGCGGGAATGAGTCCAGCGATGGTGCCTGCCACCACCATCAGTAGCGTGGCGTTGATGCAAACGTCAAGTCCAACGGTGGGATTAACAAACATGGTGGTGGTAAACAAACCCGAATCAACCTTCATGTTGCCAATGGTGGCATTCATGTATTCATTGGCTGCAATGCCTAACACCATGCCGATGTATCCGAAAAAGGTGGTGATGATAATGCTCTCAATGATGATGAGTCGCAGAATAGACCATGGTGTGGCGCCGATAGCCTTGCGAATACCGAACTCGTGAGTGCGCTCTTTCACCGTGATGAGCATGATATTGGAAACTCCGACGATGCCACTGAGTAGGGTAAAGATGCCCACTATCCATAATGCCGTGCGCAACATGCCCATTCCTGTGCTCATCTGCATGGCTTGAGTGAATCGGTTCCATATCCAAACCGCCTCCTCATCATCGGGTGCAGCACCGTGATTGCCGTTGAGATTGGCACGGTAACGCTGCTCGAAAGCTTCGTTTTGTTGTTCTGTCTCCAAGCCTTTGAACGAGAAAACGATGTTGCCAGTCTTGTCGCCCACATTATATATAGTGCGATAGGTAGTGAAAGGGATGAACGCATCGGTACCCATCATACTTTTGTCTACTTGATAAATACCCACAATATGAAACGCCAAGTCTTCTATCCTCACGATTTTTCCCAACATATCTGCCACGTTTCCCGTGGGTGAAAGCTCCTTCGCCATGTCATCACTGATAACAATCGACTTTCTGCGGTCTCTGATATCTATCTTATTAATGAACCTCCCGTAGATCATGTCACGCTTGTTGATGATGTAATCGTTGGGATATACGCCACTGATGTTGGCGGCAGTGTACTCTTTTCCATGGCTCATGGTAGTGTTGCCATGGTCGAGTTCGGCACCCACCTCTTCCACATTGTCGCTAAACCGCTCTTGGGTGATTTCCATGTCACGGTCGTTCAACTCTATCCTGCGCCCCTCTTTTAATCCTTTGTGTGCCTTTGACGTTTGTCCACCAAATATCACCATGGAGGTATTGAGATACCTATTTGAGTTTTGTTGCG
>CAKOVA010000064.1 GCA_934120735.1 uncultured Prevotella sp. | reverse complement strand
GCCTCTTGTCGGATTCGAACCAACGACCCCGAGATTACAAATCACGTGCTCTGGCCAACTGAGCTAAAGAGGCGATTCTATGCAGCCGTCAAACCACTTGTTTAATACGTGTTGTAAAACGGCTGCAAAGATAGGGATTATTTTTTAATCCCCAAAGCTTTTTTGATTTTTTTTTAATGCGCCCGCAATTTTTCTTTGTATTTGGAGATTTGAACGCGCATAGCGTCTACACAGAGGTCAATGCCCTCCTCAAATGTATCACAAGTTTTCTCCACAAACAAAGTACTGCCAGGAACGGCTACCGTTATGGCTGTCTGCTTATTCAATGCAGTTGCTGGCTTGATTAATTTCAGTTGCACCTCTACTTTCCGAATATCTTCCAATGTTTTTTCTAACTTGCCTACTTTTTTTTCTATAAAGGCTTCCAATTTCTCGGTAGTGTCAAAATGAATTGACTGAATCTTAATTTCCATAATACCTCCTGTTATTTTTAAAAAGGTTAAGCTCTGGGATGAGCCTTCTCATAGACTTTTTTCAACTGCTCAAACGTCGTATGCGTATAGATTTCGGTTGTCTCCAGACTTTCATGCCCTAGCAGCTTTTGCACGTTCTCAAGTCCTGCCCCATTGTTGAGCATAGTGGTTGCAAAGGTGTGTCTAAGCACGTGCGGTGTACGTTTCTTCAACGTGCTAACCAGTGACAGATGCTTCTTCACAAGATACCTTACTTGGTTATGGTTCATCCGTACACCGTTTCTGCTCAAAAAGAAGGCCTTCGACTTTCGCACGATTTGTTCGTTACGCTGATTCAAATACTCCTGAAGAACTTGATACAATTCATCACCGAATGGAACCAGTCGCTGTTTATTCCTTTTTCCCAGGACTTTAAACTGCTGGTTGACAAAGTCTACTGAAACATCATCCAACCCTATCAGTTCCGCCAACCGCATACCAGTTTCATAAAAAGTAATAATAATGGTACGCGCGAGCGCATCTTGATAGCTGGTATCCCATGTGCTGGCATCCAGCAGCTCATCCATTTCTGATTCTTTCAAAAACTGCGGTAAGGGTTTACCCATCTTAGGACGTTCTATACGCAGGGTGGGATTGACCTGAACCAAGCCTCGGGAAAGGGAATAGCGATAGAGGGAACGCAATGCACTCAATCTTCTGCAAATTGAAGTGGCACTGTTCCCACGATCCATCATATCCTCCATCCAACCGCGGATGATATCCGAGTCTACCGACTCCCATGTGATTTGATCCCCTAAGCCTTGAAAATAGCGTTCAAAGGCCCTCAGGTCATCGCCGTAGCTTTTAGCTGTAAGCGCTGAGCGATTTTTCTCAAATCTCAGGTAGTTCAAAAACTCTTCTATCATGACGCCTTCCGTTGAAGTATTGCTTCTGAAGCTTCATTCTCTCGAAACGATGTATGTCCTCTCACAGAGAGCAGCATCAGATTTTGCAACGAAAATAAGGAAATTAATTTAAACTACCAAATTTTTTAGAAGATTTTACTCTTCTGCGTCGCGCAACTTCTGTATGTAGATGGCACGTTCCATCTTCAGGCGCTTCAAAACCGACGGCTTGTTGTACTGCTGACGAGCACGCAACTCTTTAGACACACCGGTTTTATCGAATTTTCTCTTGAATTTTTTAAGAGCCCTTTCGATGTTTTCACCATCTTTTACTGGTACGATAATCATGTTGTTCTTTTTAATTGTTTATAGTTTATTATGTTGCATGATGACATCACGCCACCAAATGCGGGTGCAAAATTACGACTTATTTATCAAACAGCAAAGTTTTTAGATTACATTTTAATTTGCGTAGACTCGGCTCTTCCATAAAAAAGGTCGTTTGCTGTCAAATACTATCATGCTCTTTTGTTTCAACAACAAATAAAACCAATGAAAGCGAATCAGATTATCTGAATTAATGTACGCCGGCGTTCTCCGAATGAAAGTGAATTTGACAAAGACGCACAACATGTTTATGTCGACATATTTACTTCATTCGCAGAACGCTTGCGTTCATTGTCTTGTTTGGTTTATTCGTTTCATTGGCTTTCATTCGTTGTTGAAACAATATTGCCCTTAAATGAAAGAGTCAAGTTGGTAGATTCATTTTTTTCCAATTGACATCATTCATGTTGTCTAAATCAGGCGCCAATAAACGGTAAAGTGTTTTTTATCTGAAGAATATACCACTTTGATTTCGAAATCATGTCCTTTTGGGATTCTTGACTTTAAATTATTAGCTATACTGATGGCGTCCAAAGCACTACTGCCCTGTCCCGCACTGTGCCACCTCGGAGAAGCTGCGCCACCACGTGTTTGTATGTCAGCGTCACCGTTTGCAACAATGTTTGCGCAAGTCCAAAGCAAATCGTATTCATCCTCCGTCAATGATGAATATTTGTTTTCTTGGGTATCATACATTACATACCCTACCCGCTCATTGGAGGACGTAAGCTGATTGACTACTAATACGACCATGTTCGAAAGATCTCCTTGGGAATTAGCCGCCTGATTTAAATCGCTTGTAGGAAGCGAATCCATTTGTTCTTGCGTACATCCACATAAGAGGGTTACCACCGCTAATAAATACATAAAAATGTGCTTTTTCATATAGGCCTCACTTTCATTTTGTTGTTTGGAAGGTTCTTCCTAACCATCCTTTTTCTTTTATAAAAGACAAACACTTAGAAGATAAACCGCTACCGCAATCAAGTATTTGTAAACATTTTCTTTGCAAATATACTATTTTTTTTAATTTGCATTCTTTTTTATTTATTTTTTGCGCTAGCTGTTTTCTTTTCTTTCTATCCACAAGTCACCTCACTATTTCAATGAGAAGACCACCTGCACATCTGTGCTGATTTCGTTTTGACCGGTTGGAACTGTCGCCATGTCGTTTGCGCTGTACTCAGCTTTTGCACGATTACTCAACAAGGCGGACGAGACGTCACCTCCGCTGTTTTCTACAATGGTAACCACCTTGCCCAACTTCCTGCCACACAATGCCGCATACTGTTCGGCCTTTTCATGCGCTTTGCGATAAGCCAGTTCCCGACTTTTCTTGAACAAATCTGTTTTCTGGTCGATGTCAAAGCTGATGTCATTGATTTCCACATTGCTGATGACAGCCAACTTATCCAACAACGTAGAAAGGCGTCCGCCATCTTTGACAATATTCCTGATGGTAATCTCGACGTTTTGCTGTGCGCTCTGTCCCAAGCGTACACGCCGACCGTTTCTGTACTCATAGTCAGTTTGATAACTAAGGGCGGTTGTCTTCAGGTTTTTAATGTCAATTTTCTCCTCCTGCAAGATTTTGGTTATTGCTTTCAGTGTCTGATCGGCCAACTTCTTTGCCTCTTGAGTGGTAGCCGCCGTATGGGCGAAGCTGACATTGATTTGCGCCATGTCGGGCTGCGCCTTTACGGTTCCCGTCCCCATGACGGCAACTGTATTTTGCTTTTCTCCAGAACTGGTGCTACATGAAACCAGTGAGAGGCCCATCAGAGCCATACCCACGGCGTACATTGTCATTCGTTTCATCTCGTTTTTCATTTTTAAAGTTTATACTATAGGTGCATGCTTTTCACTTCTTCGGTAAAAAGCAGTGCGGTGTTAATCAGCGCTAAGTGTGAGTAAGCCTGCGGAAAATTACCAAGTTGCTCTTTGGTTTCAAAATCCAGATCCTCGCTGAACAGCCCCAGATGGTTCGAATAAGTGAGCAACTCGTCGAACAAGCTGCGGGCCTCTTCCTTCTCACCTGTGACAAACAAGGCCCGAATCAACCAAAACGTGCATATGGTAAAGGCCGACTTGGGCTGTCCGAAATCGTCTTCTACGTTGTATCGGTACATCAAACCGTTGTGGAAGAGTGCCTTCTTGATGGCTTTTACCGTTTTATGAAAATAGATGTCGTCGGCATTAATAAAGCCATAATGCTCCATGAGCAGCAATGAAGAGTCGAGCGATGTGCTGCCATAGGCTTGTGTAAAGCTCTGCAACTGCTCATTCCAGCCGTTCGTCCACACGTCTTCTTTCACCTTATCGGCCTCTTCACGCCAGCGTTTTGCGTAGTCGTACTTCTCCAAGAGCGAGGCAATTCGCACTCCACGGTCTAATGCCACCCAACACATCACCTTTGAAGAAACAAAGTGCTGAGCCTCACCACGAATCTCCCAGATACCCTTATCGGGCTTGCGCCAGTCGTCTATGACGGTTCGCATGATATTTTTCACCATGTCCCAGAGATTTTCCACATCGTCTAATGAACCAGGTATCAGACTGAAATACTGGTAAATCAGATTCATGAGGTAGCCAAATGAGTCGTTTTGCTTCTGGTGATAGGCCGCGTTACCGATTCGCACGGGCTTTGAATTGAGGTATCCGGAGAAGTGGTCCAGATGTTCTTCCACCAAGTCGCGCTCTCCTCTGATGCCATACATGATTTGAAAACCGTTATGATTGCCCACGAAGGTAGACTCCACGAACCGCATGAAGCGCTTTGCAGAACGGGTGTGTCCCAAGTTGATGTGCGTCTCAATGGTCATCGATGCATCCCTCAGCCAGCAAAAGCGGTAATCCCAATTGCGCACCTCTCCAGGCGTTTCGGGCAGGCTGGTGGTCAAAGCCGCCAGCACAGCACCGTTGTAAAAGGACAACAGTTTTAGGGTTAAGAAACTTCGCTCGATGACATCGTTATAGTGGGTGAACTTCTTTGTCATATTCGACCAGTTCAACCAATAGACCAACGTACGACAATAATCCATCTTCTCCCGTTCAAGATCTATCTTAACCACCTTCTCATTGGATGCCAACAAGAAGAATTCATCTTTTTCAAGTTCGAAAACAACTCCATCCAAGACATCCTGCAACGGGAGGGAAGAATACAGATACTGTCGGTCTTTGCTGTTGGATGACGACATTGATTCGATATATTGCTCCGTCATGTTATAGATAGTCTTGCCACGGGCATAGTCAGGACGCGGTTGATAGTTGACTGCAAACTTTGGATGGCCGCTGAGCAGCCGGATATACCGATACACCTCAGCCGGGTTGTAGTTTTCATCACTATGATCCTTTCGGTAACAAGGCATAAAATCAACGACAGCGAAAGCACCTTCTTCCGAGGTGAATGTCGTTGACAATATATTGGTATGCGGTATATAGGCCTGTGTCACTTCGTACTCTTCTCCTACTTCGAAGCCAAACGACCCTCCCTTTTCTTGATCCAACAAAGATGCGAAGACCGAAGGAGAGTCAAAATTAGGCATACAAAGCCAGTCTATCGAGGCATGGTCAGAGACCAATGCCGCCGTACAACTGTTGCCTATCACGCCGTAGTTTAATTTCATATTTTGATTGGTTGTCAGTTTGTTTTAGATAATGTTTCGACAGTCAAATTAGTTTTAAACCAAGCATTGACTGCTTTTTATAGATGAGTTAATCAAAGTCTTGTTCAGCACAAGCCTCCTGTTCACGACAGCAAATTGTTCAAGAAAGGCAGTACATCTTTCTGTCCCAACAGATTATAACGGGCATCATCACAAGCATAACCCACCTTGATGGTCACCGCTTTTTCTGGCAAAGCCCTGAACATGTCCTCATCGGTCACGTCATCACCAATGGCTAAGATGAAATCATAAGAACGTTGATTCAAGATACGTTGTACTTCCGAGCCTTTCGAATATTCGGTAGGCTTTACCTCCACAATTTTGTTGCCTCGCATAATCTGGAGGTTGTTTTGAGAACATATCGGTATCAAGGCGTGCATCAACTGTTGTGCCCTAAACATCCCTATCCAATTGTCCACCTTACGATAATGCCATGCCACGGCCGTAGCTTTGACCTCCAAACGCGAGTTAGGTGTTTTGTCCTCAAATTCTCGAAGGATGTTCATGAGTCGTTCGTCCCATGCCTGTGGTTCCACATTCTCGTGCCACTCGCCGTTTTCCTTATAGAACGCACCATGCTCGGCCGCAAACGACAGCGGCAAGTCGCCCAACCACTTATCAAGTGTACGGTGATCGCGACCACTGTTGATGACCACCGTATTGCGTTCGTCATCACACAGTTTCCGCAACATGTTCTTCACCTCGGTGGTGGGAGATGCTTTTTCAGGATCTCTACGGAAAGCAGCCAATGTACCGTCATAATCCAACATGATGAGTCTGCGCTTGCTGGCATTGTATTTTTGCTTGATGTCCGAGAATACTTTCTTAGAGATATATTTCTTCATGAGCGTTTCATTGCGCTCAATAACTTCTTTCCACGCATCTACAAAGTCGCCGGCCCATTTCTTAACGCTCTGCTTACCTACAATGTCTTGCATGTTCTGCAGTCGTTCTTTCTGCGCCTCTTCAGGCATTTCCAACGCCTCGCAGATGGCCATGCTAATCTGGTCGGTATCATTTGGGTTGATTTGGATGGCATCCGAAAGTTCCGAAGACGCACCAGCCATCTCGCTCAATATCAATACACCAAGGTCATTGTCTTTCGTTGCGACATACTCCTTAGCCACCAAATTCATACCATCACGCAGCGGAGTGACCAAAGCGACATCAGCCAACTTGTACATCGCCACCAAATCTTCGAAAGGAAAAGGGTGATAGTAATAACATACTGGTGTCCAACCGATACCTGCATATTTGCCATTGATGGCACCAATGCGCTCATCGATGCGCCGTTTCATCTCAGCATAACTGCTCACTTTGTCGCGCGAGGGCACAATAATCATGGCCAGCGTCACCTTATTTTGATACTCCGGATGCTTTTCCAAGAACGTTTCAAAGCCCACCAGCCGATGCAAGATGCCTTTGCTGTAATCCAATCGGTCTACTGACAAGATGATTTTGTGTTTACCAAACTGACTCTTCATACGTTTTATGGCATCCTTCACAGGGCGTTTCTTTGGAGCTTCATGATACAATTCGTAGTTGATTCCCATTGGTAAGGCATCTACATGCACAGCACGGCCATCTACCATGACCTCGTTCAACTTGAACTCAAGATGCAAGGTACGCTCCACGGCACTGATGAAATGTCGCATGTAGTCGTGGGTATGGAAAGCAATGAAGTCGGCACCCAGCAGTCCTCTCAACAAGTTACGACGTTCGGGCAGCACCCTAAACAACTCATAGGAAGGGAAGGGAATATGATGAAAATAGCCTATCTTCAACGATGCCTTCCCATCACGCAACATCCCAGGCAACAACATCAGCTGGTAATCCTGCACCCATATCATGCTATCGTCATCAATATGTTTGAGCACCTCCTTGCAGAACAGTCTGTTCACGTCCTGATAAGCCTGCCAAAAACCTCTACGGTACTTGGAGAACTCATAGAAATAGTGGCACAGCGGCCAGATGGTACTGTTGCTGTACCCCTCATAATAATTATTGTATTGGGTTGCACTCAAGAACACCGGGTGATAATTGGATTGCTCCAACTCCTCCTTGATTTTCTTTTCATCAGCCTTCCGCTTCAAACAAACGCCCGGCCATCCTATCCAATGCTGTTCATAGGATGTTTGCAATGAGTTCAAGCCCGTTGCCAAGCCGCCTTCACTACGTTCAAATTCAAAATGACCTTCACTGGTTTCCTTTGCCTTCACAGGCAAACGATTCGACACGATAAACAATTTTTTCCGCTTCATATTCCTCTGTTTTAGGTGCCTAAAACATGAGTAGCGACAACAGCTACCTACATTTCACACTTTAGGCTGCTATGCAAATATACGAAAAATATGGCAAAAAGTCGAATGGTTGTGCAAGAAACTGGCATCTTAGCTGTATCACGCCGCCATTGAGCGAACGACATTCTGGGTAAGAATAATCTTTACAAACACCTCTGAAATACGCGCTTATTTGCGAGCGACAGGGAAGTTGGCTGCAAATATCGAAAATATGACAATATTGATAGTCAACGGTTTACGAAAAACGGGTGTACAAACAGGGGCAAAAAGACATGCTTTTGGGCTTATAGAGCCATGGGTAAAGACCGAAAAGGCATTGAGTTTGGCCCTCAAACTCGATGCCTTTCGCAGTCAAAAGCATAGCTATTGTCGAAAAACGATGCAGGAAAAAAGAAAACAGCACATATTTTGAGCCAAAACAGGACTTGTTTTTTCTAGAATCAACTTTTTGACATACCCTTTTTTAGGGAATCAAAATTGACAAAAGAGCGGTGTTTCTGCGGGCTTCAGATTGCTTGCGTTGCCTTAGCCAACCACTCGTTCTCCTCGTCCGATAGATGGGGTGAGAGCTGCCGGTACACCTCGGCGTGATAGGCGTTGAGCCACGCCTTCTCCTCCTCGAGCAGCATGTCCATGAGGATGGGCGTGGTGTCGATGGGTGCCAGCGTGAGCGATTCGAATTGTAGGAACGTGCCGAACTCGGCCTCCTTGTAGGGGGTGACGAGCAGTGTGTTCTCTATTCGCACGCCAAACTTACCCTCCATGTAGATGCCCGGCTCATCAGTAACGGTCATGCCGGCAAGCAAGGGAGCTGGTCGCCACTCCATACGAATCTGGTGAGGACCCTCATGCACATTGAGATAACTGCCCACGCCATGTCCGGTGCCATGCATGAAGTTCATTCCCTCGCGCCACATGGGCTGCCGTGCCAATGCATCGAGCTGTGAGCCACACGCCCCCGAAGGGAATTTGCACAGTTCCAGCTGGATGTGTCCTCGCAACACCAGCGTGTACACGCGGCGCTGTTCATCGGTCAGCTCACCCAAGGCGATGGTTCGGGTGATGTCGGTAGTGCCGTCTTGGTACTGCCCACCGCTGTCTATCAGCACCAGTCCCCGCGGTTCTATGGGCGCATCGGTAGCGGGTGTGGCCTCATAATGTACGATGGCTCCATGCGCCTCGTAGCCCACGATGGTATCGAAGGACACGCCTCTGAACAGGTCTTGTTCGGAACGCAAGGCGGTTAGCTTCTCATCGAGCGACATCTCAGTCTGTCCACCAGCCTCAACGGCAGGCTTGAGCCATCGCAGGAATTTCACCATCGCTACCCCATCACGCACCATGGCAGCGCGGAAGCCCGCTATTTCGGCTTGGTTCTTCACTGCTTTCAATAGGGGGATGGGACTGGTAAGAGGAAGAATCTTCGGGCCACTTACCCCTTCAAACAGGTCATGATTGATTTGCTGCGGATCCAATGCGATGTTATATTCGCCATAACCAGCCAGTACATCCTTGATCTGGTCATAACTGCTCACCTCCACGCCCTCACCTTTCAGATAAGCTTTCACGTCGGGCGTGAGCTTGTCGGGGTCGATGCACAGGGTGGCTTTCGTGGTACTAATCAGCAGGTAGGCCACGAACACGGGGTTGCAATGCACGTCGGTGCCGCGCAGGTTCAATGTCCAGGCAATGTCATCGAGGGCAGAAACCAGGGTACCATCAGCGTGTTGTCGGCGCAGGGCCTGACGAATGCGGGTCAGCTTGTCAGCGGTTCGCTCGCCCGCATACCGCAAGGGCTGAATCTGCACCGTATCTTTCGGGATGCTGGGACGGTCTTTCCAGATGATTGCCAGTGGGTCCAGATTCGTCCGAATAGTGATGCCTCCCCGATCACGCATGTCCTGTTTCATCTGTATCACAAATTGGTGAGCGTTCACCTGACCGTCCATACCGATTTCGGTGCTGTCGCTTTGCTGGAGTTCGGCACCCAGCCAATCGGCTATGGTGGGCGTCTCAGGCAAGCCCTGCTTCATCAATTGGAACTCGGTTCCAGCCAGTTGGTTGGCCGCAGCAATGAAGTAGCGCGAGTCGGTCCACAGCGCAGCATGGTTCATTGTGACGACTGCCACGCCGGCAGAGCCATCAAAGCCTGATATCCACTCACGCCCTTTCCAATGGTCTGGCACATACTCGCTGTTATGGGGGTCGGTACTTGGAAAGATAAACGCGGCCAGTCGCTCACGTTTCATCACCTCTCGTAACGCTGAAAGTCGGTCTGCAATCTCTGTTTTCATAGTCATTCTGTTTTGTTTATTCTATCGCAAAGATAGTTTTTTGCTGGCACAGCGACAAATAAAATTCTTCAAATTGTCAAGCACGGA
>CAKOVA010000063.1 GCA_934120735.1 uncultured Prevotella sp. | reverse complement strand
GGTAAAGTTAACACAAAAGAGCTCGAATCATTATACCTCACGCTAACCAATTATGTCACATCAAGTTACAAGCATCTGTTTGATTTGTAACACACGACTGCTTGATGTATGACAAATAAGAAACGGATTGAAAGTTTACAATGTATTTTCAATTATTACTGTCCGCTAAGCATAGAAGTCCTCATTCCAACTCATTGAGACACAATAATTCGGATGACAACATATTAGTGACAAGCCCCCTTATTCATTTTTATTACTGTCCGCTAAACTTTAGGATAAGATACCAAAATACAGAAGCACAAAACAAACATTTCTCAAACTAATTGTTTAAATTTGCAAACGATAATTTACACACGCTCTACTATACACTGAAAATATAGCATAATATTCAAGTAACAATATCAAAAAATAATGAAAATCAATCATTACATACTTTTAGTGGCAATGATTTTACTGCCGTTTGTATCATATGCCCAACACCCCAACACCCATCAACCGACACTCTCGGGGCAGATTGTAGATGCAGGTGGTGAGCCATTAGTGGGCGCGCAGGTTAGATGGAAAGACACCAAGACGGTTGCAGTGACCGACGCGGACGGGAACTTCCACATTCCACAAATACAAGGAGGGCACTCCATCGTGGTGTCATACATAGGCTACAAGTCTAAAACCATCCCTGTGAAAAACACCCAGCACGCCATAAACGTCATCATGGACGACGACGCGCAAAACTTAGACGAGTTGGTCGTGGTGGGCTATGGCATACAAAAGAAATCGGCTCTCACTGGCTCCGTGGAGACCATCAAGCAAGACGAGTTGCTGATGATGCCCACCGTTAACATAGACAAAGCCCTGACCGGACAGGTGGCGGGCTTGCAAGTGATGCAAGCCACGGGCGACCCAAGCTCGGCCAAGGAGAGCAACATGAGCATTCGGGGCATTAACGCCGCGCCGTTGTTGGTCATTGACGGCGTGCCGAGGTTTGGAACCAATACCTCGGATGGTGAGACGAGGCTCTCAGACCTCAACCCTGACGACATAGAGAGCATATCCATTCTCAAGGATGCGGCAGCCGCTGCCGTCTATGGAGCGCGCGCGGCTAACGGTGTGATATTGGTCAAGACCAAGGGAGCCAATGGGGACAGAAAAAACCGTGTGAACTATCGCGGACAATACAATATGGTGATGGCCACTCAAATGCCACAATTCTTGGACGCATACCAATTTGCGTTGCTCAGGAATAGAGCCGTGGAGAACTCACCCACCACCACCATCAAACCGTTTACCAACGAGCAACTCGAACAAATAAGGAACCACTCCAACCCCAACGTTTATGGCAACGAGGACTACATGAGCTATCTCAACAACACGGGATGGAGTACTTCGCACAGCGTATCGGCCAACGGCGGGGGCAAGACCATGAACTATTATCTCTCATTTGGTTATGCCGACAGCAAGGGGTTGTATAGCGGTGTAGGTCGCAAACGCCTCAACTACATGGCCAAGATAGATGTAAACGTGGCGCGCGGATTGGCTCTGTCGGTTTCGTTTGACGGTTCAAAGACACGCGCCAAGAACAGCAGTTACTTCACCATAGACAACGCTTACGCCTTCTCACCGTTGCAAGTGGCGCGTTTCGACAATGGCATGTTGGCGAGTATCGATGGCACCAATCCCCTGATTAGCGTCCAAGGATTGGGTGGATATATCAAGGACAATGGCAGCATGAGTTCCATTGCCGTGAACCTCAACTACACAGCAGCATGGCTTAAAGGACTCACGGCTTACGTTAGAGGCGTGTTTGACGATAACAAGCGTGTCAAATCCACCGTCGACAACCCCGTGACACTCTATACCTACGACGCTGACAAGGGGAGCTACGACATAGATTCCAAGACCGTTTACCCCACGGCCAAAGCCACACAGGGGCAGGACGACTTTTTCTTTGATAGCCAACTGTATGAGGCGGGTGTCAACTTCAACCGCACATTCACCGAGAAACACGACGTAGAAGGAATGTTAGTGGCCAACTACCAGCGCACACACACACATTATATGAATGGTATAAACCTCGACAAAAGCGTCTACCCAGAAATTATCGGCACAGCGCAAAAAGCCAGACTGAACGGCAACGAGATTTACAACCAGCGCGCCTCGCTCATTGGCCGCGCCAAATACGGTTTCGCAAACAAGTATTTTTGCGAGTTCAGCTTCCGTCTTGACGGCAGTAACAACTTTCACCCTGACCGCCGATGGGGGTTCTTCCCGTCAATGTCAGCGGCTTGGGTCATCTCCAACGAAAAGTTCTTCCGGAATTGGAAACAAGGCATCCTATCCAACGCCAAGCTCAGAGCCTCTACAGGATGGCTCGGCAACGACGGTCTTGTGGGCGCTTACTCATACCTGCGCACGTACACAGAGACCGTCAACAGCGGCTACAACCTCGGCGGAAACTTCACGCCCGGACTGATGATGTCAAGCAATCCAAATATTTTCCTCACATGGGGCAAGAGCCACGACTACAACGTGGCGGCCGATTTGGGTTTCTGGGGTGGACGATTTGGACTGTCGTTCGAGTACTATCTGCGCTACGAGACTGACAAAATCACAGCCGTGCCAGATTATCTATACCCACCATCGACTGGTGTGGACGGCATGGTGCCCAACAAGAACTTCAGCAAATTGAAAGCGTGGGGATGGGACTTGACGCTCAACCACCGCAACACCATCGGCAAACTGAAATACAGCTTGGCGATCACCTTGGCCAAAAACAACGACAAATACATTGATTTCGGTGATGAGTCGACACAGCTCCCCAACCTCAGACGCAAGGGACGGAGCAGCATGGTATGGACCATGTACCAAGCAGACGGACTTTTCAAGAGCCAAGAGGAAATAGAATCGTATGGCGTAGATCAAGATGGCATGGGCAATGCGACGCTCGCACCAGGCGACATCAAATACGTGGACCAAAACGGCGACCACAAAATTGATGCTAACGACCGTGTTTATGTAAGAAACTCCTCACGTCCGGACCTCGACATGGGGCTTCGCATCAACCTGCAATACAAGGGCTTTTTCATCAATGCCATGTTCCAAGGCGAATGGGGATACAAGCAGAACATCAGCGAGCTGTACACGCTCGACAACGGAACGTTACAGAAATTTCAAAAATATCACCTCACCGACACGTGGACACCCGACACCCCCAACGCACGCTATCCACGAATCAAATTCGCCACCAAGAACGACAACAATCGACGTCAATCCACGTTCTGGATTAGCGATTGCAATTTCATGCGCCTCAAACTGCTCAGCTTGGGCTATCAATTGCCATCCACTTTGGTTCGCAAGCTAAAGATAAGCTCGGCCAGCGTGGCATTGCAGGGCAGCAATATCTTCACGATTACCAATCTGAAGAACATGGATCCAGAGTCCTTGCGAGGCTATCCTGTACAAAAAACCTATGGCATAACGCTGAGTCTTGGCTTCTAAAAAAACCTACTTAATTTTTACACAATCACAATCGCATATCAAATGTTTAGCCTCAAATATAAGTTTTACACTGTACTCGCCACCATCGCAATCTCTTTGACAGCCTGCAACAATCTCTTTGACGACATACCAAACGACAAAATATCAGACAACAAGGTGTGGCAAAACAACCAACTGTTAGACGAATACGTTAACGGCTGGTATCGCAACATGAGCGACGGCTTCAAGACATTGGTTCCCTCCAATGCCTTGCTCAAAGGCATGTCGCGCTATTACTTGCCGTGGTTCACCGATCAGCTCTCCGTGGGCAAAGCCGATTGGCTCAACGCGGGCTATGGCGACATTCTCCAAGGCAACCAAGAGACCATCACAAACTGGGCCAAAAGCCTATGGACCAAGGACTACAGCCAACTGCAATACATCAACTCATTCCTTGCCAACGCAGACAAAGTGACCAACGCGGAGCGGCGCAAGCGCATAGAGGGCGAAGCCCATTTCTTTCGTGGCTATTATTATTACATGCTCTGGCGGCAGTTTGGCGGCGTGTTGCTTATAGACCATCCTTTCGATCCTCTCAACCACCCGGAACAATTCCCACGCGCAAGCTACCAACAGATGGTGGATTTTATCGTGGCAGAGGCTGACAAGGCTGCCAAATCGCTCCCCGAGAAACACGAAAAAACACAAGCGGGGCGTGTGACCAAGGTGGCTGCGCTCATGCTTAAGGCCAAAACCTACCTGTGGGCGTCAAGCCCCGTGTACCAAAACAAGGCGCAAAAATATCTCGGTTTCAAGGACGACCAAAGCAAGGCAATGCTCCAAAAGGCCAAACAGGCCTACGAGCAACTGCTGGCTCTCAACGCCGTGTCGCTCGTGCCCATCGATGCCAACACCGAGGAGGATATCGCGAAAGCCTACCGCAAGATTTTCTTGACCAAGAACTCGCAGGAGTCTATCCTTGAGTTGCAACATGCCGATGACGGCAACTACGCCACCAACTTCGGTCACAAGCTCGATCGCGATGCCGCCCCACCATCGGCGACAGGCACCATAGCCGGCTACACGCCCACCCAAAACCACGTAGACGAATACGGCATGCGAGTAGGAGCCACCTATGATAGAGCCAACCCCTACGCCAACCGGGATTACCGTTTTTACGCCAACATCGTGTACAATGGTGCTATGTTCCGCGGCAAAAAGATTGACGTGGCCACCACCGACGGCAAAAAGGGCGTGGACCTCAAGCCTTACGGCACCTCAGAGTCGGCCGCCGCAACCCGCACCGGCTACTATTTGGGCAAGTTCGTGGACGAGAACCAAACCATAGATTATAACGACACCTATGCCAGCAAACAAAATTACATCATCTGGCGATTGGCCGAGGCTATGCTTGACTATGCCGAAGTGTGCTACCGACTTGGCGACGAGGGTACGGCATTGAAGATGGTCAACGCCATAAGGCAGCGTGCACACATGAACCTACACAGCCAAATCACATGGCAACGCATCGTGAACGAGCGGCGAGTAGAATTGGCTTTCGAGGAAACCACCTATTGGGACCTGTTCAGGTGGGGCGTTGCCGAAGAGCGCCTTAACGGCAAGCAGACACCGCTCAAAAAAATGGTTATCACCGTGAAAGGTGGCAAAACAAAATACAAAGTGGAAAACTGCAACCGTTTCCCGGGTCGCGTACGCAAATTTCAAAGCATGCAATATTACCTGCCCATCCCATGGAGTGAAATCAAATACCACCACATAGCACAAAATCCTGAATGGATCGAGGTGTAAACGATACCATCAACAAGTTTTAAACAATTATTCATAACATACAAAAAACAATAGATGATGAAGAAAAAAATAACGCTGTGCTTAGCACTCTTAGCCCTGCTGCCCATGTGCGCATCGGCTCAAACCACCTACAACCTGTTCCCCAAGTCAGACGTGGACACAGATGGCTGGCTATGGCTCGACTCAGAAGAGAAGATAGAAAAATATGTAGGCCTTATCAACGAGGATGACTACCGGGTGGACCCTAACGGCAAAGTGATACAAATGGTGTACGCCAATCAGCAGCCAGACTATCCACCAACCGAGGCAGATGCCAACATTCAGGGAGCGGGCACTGACGGCGAGACTGGCTCAGCGGGCTGCCGCACGGGAGCTTTGGTACTGCAACCAGCCAAGGGTTTTGGGTTAGTCAATGGTGGCGGTTTCGTGGTGTGCATGCCATCATGTGCCACTTACGCCATCTGCTATTCGTCCAACAGCAAGATGACCGCCCGTATCGTGGCCACGAACAACGCTAATGCGGACATGACAAAAACGAGTAACAGTGAAACACCGATGGATACCGATGAGGGATGGCACGTGATTTCCGCCAAATATGTCTCGGTTTTCAATACCATGCCCAAGGGTATCAACAATTGGGATGGCATCGAAAAACTCAACAACAACGACAATATCACCATTGTTGGTGACAAACCGGTATACGTTTGGTTTCAAAGTTCCACTCGCGACACCGTGTACATACACGGCATCAAGGTGACGACCCCCAAAGAGCAAACATTGGGAATAGACCGCCACGCATGGCTGCCAAACGACCATGCTCCAAGGGCCGTTTATACAATTGACGGTCGTCGTATGGACGACAAAGCTGTGCTCCAACCGGGTGTCTATATCGTAACTACGAACAAAGGCAACCGAAAGGAGGTCGTGAGGTAATCCACTATCAAACGCCATCAAACAATCCCCGACACACGCCGCATAAAACGTGGGCCGGGGATTGCCATTAACGTTGGGTGACACATACGACATGCACCGCAACAAAATCTGCAGTAATTATCGCACCACTACTTTTCGCGTGGTGCCATCCATGTACTTCACAATATTTACACCCTTTCGCATTCGGGGCAAAACGCACCCATCCAATCCATAAATGGCTTTGACACGTTGTGGAGACGTTATAGTATTCAAACCCATACTGTTTTTGGGCGGCATGATACCTATCACCATTGACTGCTGTTGCGAGTAGTTATTATCGCCCATGGACAAGTCTATGTCGAAATAGCCATCGCTTTTTCCGCGCCATCCCCAGTTGATGTGCACTTCGCCCGTGTCATTGTAGCCGTCCACCACCCAAGCGTGGCCACCCTGCGAGGGACTGTTGCCCGAATAGAAGATAGGGCGTCCCTCGGACAGCTCGGTGAAAATGAGATCCATCCATTGTTCCTTGGTGTAGTCCGCACGTTTCAGATAGCGTATCTTCTCACCGTCATAGCGGAAATTCTCCACCATATCACGGGGGATATTGCTATAGGCAAAGGCCGAGCTACCTGACAATTGGTACATCATGCCCACTGACACGCCAACGTGAAAACAGAGCGTCGACACCGCATCGGCCTCCTCGTTGGAGTAGTTCCGGTAGCTTGCCAAAGAAAAATAATTGTCGCGCATCCTGTCCCAAAGATACTTTGTCTCTCCAAAATTGGCCGAAAGCTCGCCGCCACCAAGCAGTGGCTTGTAAGTCTTGGAGCCCTGCCCCATATCAGGATAGTTGTAATACTTCATGATTTGGGCCAAAGCCAAGGCGACGCAACCCACTGGACAATGCCGCTCCACGTCGTCTTTGTCTTTCTTTGTGGGGCATTGCTCATTAAAAGGTTTGCCTTGCGCCCATGCCGTTTTTAGCAGCGGTGCCACTGAAGGCTTATGCCAGGAAGGGTTGGGAGCAACCAATTGCGCTGCCGCTGTCAAGGCGGCAAGCAACAGCGTGGCCACGCACAGCGCGTATCTTCTCATCTGTCGTAGTTTAAAATACTTTTAGCTTACTTGACCACCTTCATTGTTTTGCCACCTTGGCGCACCACATACACACCTGGTGTCAGGGTTTGCCATTCGGCGGCCACGCGCTTGCCATCAAGCGTAAAGATATCAACCCTACCTTCGTTGACAACACTCACGGCATTGATGCCTGTCGTCTCGGTCACTTTGGTCAGCGTGGTGGCAAAAACATTCTTGCCACTGAATTTAGGCAACTTGGCATTTGTCATCTCGCAGTAAACTCCCTCGGGATGGTCAGTAAGGAACGTAAACACACCGTTGGCCTCCGTGTAGTCGGTACCCGCCACAAGCACGGTGCCGTCTTTCTTGTGCCAAGTGAACTTAGTGGCGACGTCATCAACGCTGCTCTGGGCTGAGAGGTCAACAGTTTTCTTGCTGATCTCATCTATTTGTAACTTTTCTTGTGGCGCGTAAGTAAGCGTCGTGATATTCTTCGTGGGCAGCGTGGCAAGCGTGAAATAGTTTTTTGAGATGTTGGCCGTTTTTATCTCGGTGTATTTCAACTCCGTCAAACGGTTGTTCATGGCAAACAGTCGGCCAGTCTTCAAGCCTGTGTTGACAGTCAAATCCAATGTCTTGAGGTTGTTGTTATTGACGCTAACATAAAGACCAGCTGTGGTATTGTTGCCCAAATTGAGTGTTTCCATCTCACAATTCAATGCATAAATATCTCTCAGCTTGGTGTTATGGCTCAGATCAAGGTTCACTATCATGTTTTTGGTAAGGGTAAGCTTGGTAAGATTTGTGAGCGCGGAAGCGTCAAAACCATTTAACTTGTTGTTTTGCAAATTAAGTTTTGTCACCGACGATGGCAACTTAACAGATGTGAGCAAGTTGTTGCTCAGGTCCACATCGTAGAGTTTGGTGTTCTGGCTCAAATCCAGCTCTGTCAGTTTGTTGCCGTTGGCGGATAGCCATTTCAACTCGGTGGCCTTGCTCACGTCGAGCGCCGTGACGCCAGTTCCATTCATGTTGGAGGTGCACTCAAAATCGTTGAGTGGCTTGGTGGCGTATATTTTCACCTTGCCCTCGCCTTTGGGAGTGCCTGTTACGGTCTTGACCAAAACATCATAATTATCAAACACACCCACGAGCTTGGCAGCCTCCACAATAGTTCCATCGCCCCAATCGATGGAGACGATGTTTTCCTCGGCTACTGCGCTGCCAAAATTGAGTTCGTGCTCTGTACCATCCGCAGTGTAAGTCAACGTGATGACCGGTTCTTGCTGTTGTGCGTTCGCAGACACTACCAACGCAAAAAGAAAAAATAATGAGTAAAATTTCTTCATAATAATAATGTTAATGGTGTTTGTAAAAAAGTTGTTAAGCATTCTTTTAAGCATAATGCTTTATTAGTTGCAAATTTATATATTTTTATTGACAATACAAATAAAACATTTTTCAAATACACGCCTTTTTTATGGTTAATCCGACATTTCGATGATACGACAGTCATGTAGTACATATAGCCTTAGTTTAAAATACCGTTCAGCCCTAAATCCGTATGAATTGCGTTTCATCACATTGCCTTTACGCGCAAACTGTTTCGCCTAAGGGCTTGATGATACATATACAACTATCTCGAGATGATGATTGTAATTGCTATTTAATCTAAAGTCGCGGCCTATTCTTGAAGCAAACGATTAACGACCGAAAAAGCTCTTTAGCCTTCTCCTCATATCTTCCTTACACTCCTGCCACACCTTAAGGTTTTGAGCATACTCCTCTTCCAAGCGTTTTCTCTTATCTTCCCGCTGCCACTCATTTTTAGGTGTGTACTTTCTGCCTTTCGTTGCCAATCCAACAATTATCCAAGTAATTATCAATAAGACAAATCCCAGTGTCGTCATATCTTTCCTATTTATAATAGTACTCTTGCAAATTTACATAAAAACTGTGATTTTCGCACAAAAAGAACAAAGAATTAAACCTCAAATCCGCAACTAAGCCCTTGAACGTCCTTATTGCGTTTACACGTCCTCTCATTACTGAATTTGCAGATGATTTGAACTTGAAGCAACCACTTCTGCCTACTATATCCCCTTACCCCACATTGTTACTTGAGGCAATACACAATATCATTCCCATGAGTTGTAGGCATTATCCAAAATCAGTTTGGAAAACATCTGCGTAAGCATTATTACAGGTATAGATGTTCAGCACATACCGCCTTGATGTCCTGATCCACTTGGCTGGAACGGAGATAAACCTGAAGACAAACGCTTTGATGCGACTTGTTGCATTGAGTCCGAACTTCTTTACGTCAAGTCTTTGAATAATGGCCTTCTGAAAGTTACGGATAAGTGCTGTAAGAAGAAGTAACACCGTGTTCTCTGCCATGAAGGATTTGGGCAATCTGTCCCACCCGAAACCATTGTTCATGTCATCGAATCACAAGTCGATATGCCTTACCTTTCCACTTCTCAACAAGGATATAGTTCAATTCAAACTCAATGCCATTGATTTCCTCTGTCTTCCAGCCTCTGAGAGCAAAAATGTCATTGTAGATCGAACTGCAGCGGTTAGCACGGAGATAGAAGGACTTGCAGTGTTTTTCTATTTCCTCCACAATTTCCTCGGAACATGATCCATAATCAGCCCTGAAGCGATTGATAGTGAGCCCATCCTGTTCAAATCTCTCAAAGAACCTCTTCAGCGTGTCCTTCTGATGGAAACGGACATTTGTGTTTCCATCGCTATTCTCTATACCGACTATCAAATCGCCAACAACCGCCACGCCAGGGCGATAACCAAGGAACTTCTTGTATGTAGGCTTTGCATCATACTTCTCTGTCTCTATGAACT
>CAKOVA010000062.1 GCA_934120735.1 uncultured Prevotella sp. | reverse complement strand
ACATAGAAGATAAACTTGCCACCAGACACCTGAAAGTCGTTGCTCGTGAACTCTTGCATCAGCGTAGGACCATTCTCGATCAAGGAGTGGCAGATGATGTCAATGTTGTTGATGAATGGGTTGAGTGCCTCAAGGGTTAACTCGAAGGTAAGCAGTGCCTTGGTGTTCTCGGCAAGTCCTTCAATAGAGAACTTAATGGCATCGTTGTTCAGGCCTGTCAGCTCCACCGTTCCGTCAGCTCCACTGCTTACGGTTCGTGCCTCTACGACCTCTCCCTTGTTTGTACCGTACACCTTGAGCGTGTAAGGTGATGGCGTGAAAGCTGGGTTAAGAACTCTTTTACCATTATGTCTTATGTTTCCTGCGGTGGCTGCCTTACCGTAATGATACTTAATCTTGGCACCCGTGATGCGATAGCCCAAAGGCACGGCAATGCCATTCTGCGTGACGGTAGCGGTTGGCGACTCTATATAGTAGGTATTATTGCCCAACGCATAGTACAGCTGTCCGCCATTCTGCAAGGCTTGAATACTTCCTGTTCCTGCGGTTTTGGGCAGCTTTCCTCCTGCCACGGCATCCTCCTGATAGAGCCAGTTGCTGGCCGTAAGCTCCTCCACATCCCTGTAATCGTAACTATAATAGGTTCTTCCATTCTTGGTATGAGGTTTTATCTCACCCAAATCCAACTTACCTGTATTGAACGGAGAGCCTACCATGTTCACGCCTTGACTGACGATGTCGGCTGGCGAGGCTGGTATCACCCTGGCATCGAAGGCGCCTTCGGCCGTGAAATAGAGTTCACACGACTTTAAGGTAACGCCGTAGAACCCGGCAACACTGTGATGTAGCAAGAAATAAAGGTTGTTGCCCATATCCGATTGATTCTTGCTGGTGCGCTCTATAACGTATTCTCTCGACTCGTTTCTCCCCGGCATATTGCCTGTGGTGGCCTTGTACTGCCTGAAATCGAAGTCACTGCCCGTTTCATAAAGCTGCTTGTTGATTTTAGCCAACTCCAAGTTGCTGATGGTCTTGCCATTTACATTATTCAACAACACCATGCGGTAACCCGTGAACCGATAACCTTTTGGCAGGGAGATACACATGTGCAACTCTGTCGTCAGTGGTTGCCCAGAAACGACAACGTACTTATTTTGTGACGCATCCAAAATGATGTCACCTGCCGGATCTGTCAACACGCCGCTCCCTGAGATGTCCGCCTTGTCGGAAACGGTAAGGGTAAGCGGCAACTGCTCGTGTCTCCACAGCGAACTCCAACCTCTCTCAAAACCCAACTCACCATCATAGGTGAGACCAGCAACCAACTTACCTGTTGCAGGACTGATTGTCACATTCTGTGCTACCACCCGGGTAACACACAATTGGCATAACCAAACGCCAATGACTAAAGCTAAAATTTTCCTCATACTGTTTGTCTTTTACCAGGACTCCATTTGTCGTCCTGAGTGTGAATATTACGATTTGATTTGTGCCATGCACTTTTCATGTGGCAAAATTAAACAGTATAGGAACAGGTAGTTAGGACTATTCTGCCTTAATATAGGAATTATCTAACATAATGCTTGATAACATTTAGGACTTTTCGTCCAAAAGAAAAACATAACTTGCTTGTTTTCAACGAACTAAAAGTCCTAATGACATAAAAAAGCGCACCTTTCAAAAAGATACGCTTTCATAAAAAATTACGAACAACTTGCCGTATTGCTTAAGATGGCAAACGACGATATTGTGAAGGCATCACGCCATATTTTTTCTTGAATACTCGTGAGAAATAAGCAAAATCTTCAAATCCACATTTCAATGCAATCTCTCCGATACTCATATCTGGCTCCACTTTTAACATGCGTTGCGCTTTCTCCAATCTAATTTTTTGAATATAAGCACTTGGATTTTCACCGGTGATAGCCACTGTTTTAGACCTTAATTGCTTAGGTGTCATGCACAAGTCGGCAGCTACTGACTCCACGCTTACCGTTCCGTTGTTCATGTGAATATATACATAATCAATGAATTTGTGTAAGAACTCCTTGTCCAACTTGTTCAGGGCCGTCATGTTATTGACATGCACATTTGACGAGAGTGCATATTTTTCGCGCATTACCTCCCTTTGCTTAATCAGGTTTCTAATTCTCAATTTTAACTCGTCTGCACTAAACGGTTTTACAAGATAGGCATCAGCTCCTGCCTCTAACCCCATTAACTTATCAGCATCGGTACTGCGCGCTGTAATCATAATCACCGGAATATGATTCAACACCTCAGACATTTTGATTTCACGGCACATTTCCAACCCATCTTTTCGTGGCATGAGCAAATCGGTGAGAATCAAATCTGGCATCAAACTTAAAGCTTTCTCCAGTCCTTCCACACCGTCATGAGCAAAATACAATTGATATTCATGCTCTATCTGCATGCCGATGTATCTTGCCACATCGGCATTGTCTTCCACCACCAACACCGACACAGCGTTCTCATGAGCAGCTTTTAGTTCTTCGACAGATTCTTCCGACACTTCAATAGATTCTTCAGACTCTTGATTGTAGTTAGGACTTTCTTGTTCATACGTCTCAATAGGCTTGATAACAGCATCCTGATGGGTAGCCTTTAAAGGCAAACTCACCGTAAAGGTAGTACCCACTCCCACTTCACTTTCTACCTCAATGGTTCCATTCATTGCCTCCACAAGTTGCTTCGTCAATGCCAAGCCAACGCCCGAGCCAACATCTGCCGACGGGTTTTGTGATTGGTAAAACAGGTCAAATATATAAGGTATGTCGCCCGATGGAATTCCTTGTCCGTTATCTCTCACCACCAGTTTCAATTTATCTTTTTCTACTTCCACGCTTGCTCTCACCATTCCATGTGGTGGCGTAAACTTAATCGCATTTGACAACAAGTTACGCACAATCTTGGTGAGATAGCTGGGTATAAAGTCCATCATCACAGAAGATTGCTTAGCAGTGAACAGAAATTCGATGTTTTTATCTTGTGCCAATATTTGATGGCACTCTGCCAGCATTCTTATATAAGTTACCGCATCTCCATGCCGATACAGCGGTTGATTCACAACCGACTTTTCTTTCGCTATATCCAACAGTTGGTTAACCAAATCGAGGAGTCCATTGCCCTGTCTCAGTATCATACCACCAGCTTTTTTCAGTTCCTCCTTTGTCGTCAGCGCTCCGTCGGTCATCTGTCTGCCAAAACCCAGAATAATCGTCAACGGCGTACGGAACTCATGTGTGATATTCATGAAGAAATGGTCTTTGGCTCGTTGTATCTGTACTTGCATTTTATGGTTTTTAGACCTGATGCGTATCACATACCACAAAAATACAATAATGACTGCGCAAAGTAAGATAATGCAAAGGCTACTGAACAAGAACACTCTTTTGATGAGGCGCTCTTGTTCAATGTCACGCCTCATTGTTTGCATCTGTTGTTCTCTGCTTTCACGCTCATACTTGATACGGATGTTCTGAATGTGCTGTATTTTCTTCTCGCTTATCAAACTGTCACGATATGCTTGGCTTTTTTTATAATTCACGAAAGCCAGCTTGTTGTCGCCCCGTTTGAAACACATCCTGGACTTTTCACGATACAAGGCTTCCAAATCCTCCCATGCACCCAACTGCTCGGCTACAGGCTCTGCCTCTTTGATGTAATGTGATGCCATCGACAAATCACCTTTATCTATATTGGCCCTAATGAGTGAAATGACTGATTCCATCCAATGCCACTGGTCTCCTACGCTTCTCAAGATTTCTTCAGCATGTTGGTATTTAGCTATCGCTTTATCCCATTGACCTGCCTTCTCTTCCAATCTTCCTAAATGCAGCCAGCACAACGCAACTCCCAAGCGCGAACCTGCTTTTTGATTCAGCTGCATTGACCTTTTGTAGTACCACCGTGCCGAGTCTATTTTCTCTTGCGATTCCAACAGAGAGCCCAAATTAGCATAATTAATAGCCTGTCCTAAGTGGCTCTCTAACTGTTTCTCCCCTTCCAGAGCCATCCTGAAAGCATTCTCTGCAGCCTCGACATTGTCAAGTGTAAGATGCACATTTCCAATGCCATTTAACGAAACCACTCTGTTTTTTTGGAATGTGAAACTTGTATGATCGCTATATTGATCACATAAGTTTAACGCCTGATAATGTGCAGACGAAGCCTCTTCCAGTGCGCCTATCCGTCTATAATCAGTCCCTGTCTGATTGAGAGCCACAATTGCCTCCAGCGTATCAGCCTGTTCCCTGGCAAGCTCATACTCTTTTTGATGAGCTGTCAAGGCTTGATCAAACTTGCTTGAATCACGATAAGCAACGCCTAAGAACCGATAACAAAGCATCATCGCACTGCGATTGTGTTCCTCACGATATTGCTCAAGCCGACGTTGCAATGAATCAATCCTCCCCAAAGTCTTTAGCTCTTTCTCTAATTGTTCTTTCTCAAAAGTTGCTTTGTCTTTCTCCTCACTTCGAGAACAGCCAATCAACATTGACATGGTTAATAAGAACATGCAGAAAGAAGTGAGCAGCTGCTTGGTATTAACCTTGCGATGGGTGCCAAAGCTTTTGTTTCGATTCATTGTATAATCAGGATTTCTTTTGCAAAAATATAAATAAATACACGAAATCACAAAGAATCTTTAATAATTATGCCTACAAAAACAAGAATGTTTTATTTATGAAATGTTCTTCTCGTATTTAATATCAAACGGAACGTTCTATTGCAAAATGTCTTCGGCTACAACGGTTTTTTAACACAAATATTTCAGGCATAGCTGTGCATCCCACCCAGCACATAGTTGACACCAAAATAAGTCATCAGCACCGTCAAGAAAGCTAATACGATATAGACATGCAAGAAAATTGGACGGCGAAACGCTGGCAATGACTGTTCGTGGAACGTCAAAGAATAAACCAACATGCGGAGTCTGCTTGCCTGGCTTACCGAATGTAGCTTGGGTCAATGCCTTAAAAAGCAAATTACCTTGTTTGTGGCTCAATGAATGGTGCGTGCTTAGTCTGGTTTACTTTATTGGCTTTCATTTTTTGTAACAACAATTACCCTTCAATGAAAGCGTCATGTGTAAAGGTGTCCATTATTTTTTGTTCCGTAATTTTACCAAAAAGCGACCATCTAAAATCTTCGAAATAGAAAATTTCAATAGGCAAACGCTCTACAAAAATGGGTTGATTTTAACAAAAAAGACAGATTTTAAAGCTGGAACATTGACTTAACGCACTTGGAAACACCTTTTAGAGTGGTTATTCACATGCTATAGCAACATCAAAGCATGCAAATTCGATGCTTATCTCAATGCTTTTGTCGCCAAAAAATGATAAAAATAGGAAAGAAAAGAAGTTTATTAAGGCTAACGTGTTAAACAACAACAAATTACAAACGTTGCTCATAATTCGCGTATTTGCAACCAACTTAGCCGTTGGTTATTTTCACGCGAATTATGAGAGGTGTTTTGTAAAGAAAATCTTTAATATTTATAGTTCTATTTGTTCCGAAATAGATGCAGATTGAGCTACCTCTGAACAAGGAGGTTTATACACAAACCATGCTGATGACAGGTCATCAGAAAAAGCTAAACTATTTGATGAGGTTTTTTGGGTGACACAATGACGAAGTCAGGAAAAAAATGAATTTGTCAATAATCCTTATAAATCAGGATTGTAGGTGAGAAAAATTTTAAATAATTTTGCAGCGTCTTAATAAGTATTTACAATTACATTGCACATGAGACTCTACACGATTTTATTTGGTACTTTACTGGCAATCAACGCTGTGGCGGAAGAAACCGACACCATCAAGATAGGCAACGAACTGGAAGAAGTTTCCATCGTGGGATTCAAACAAGACAGGGCATCACTCTCGCCTGTCTCGCAGTCATCGGTGGGAAACCTGTACATCGGCAACAACCAGTTGGACGGTGTGCGGGAACTGAGTGGCAGACTGGCCAACTTCTACATGCCCGACTATGGGTCTCGACAATACTCACCTATTTATATTAGGGGCATCGGCTCAAAGACCAGCACGCCGTCGGTCGGCGTGTATGTGGACGGCATGCCCTTTTTCGACCGCTCGGTGCTGGACATGGACTTGTTTGGCATCAGCAAGGTGGAGGTGTTGCGTGGTCCGCAGGGCACGCTCTTTGGGCGGAACTCCACGGCGGGGCTCATCAACATCTATACCCTGTCGCCCTTGGACTACCAGAACGCTATGGCAAAGGTAAGCTACGGGTCGTACAACGACATTCAGGCCATGGCATCGGCATACCAGAAACTATCGGGCAACCTTGGCATTTCGGTAGCTGGCAGCTACCACCATAATGACGGCTACTTCACAAATACCTACCTGAACAAAAAAGCCGACCCGATGGACAACGGTACATTTAGAATAGGGACGGCATGGAAGCCATCGCAAAGTTGGACTATGCGGTACTCACTGAGCCTGGACTACATCGACCAAGGGGGCTTTCCATACGCCGTATACGATGCCAAGAAAGACGAGCTGAAAGACATCAGCTACGATGCACCTTCGGGGTACAGGCGGTTTGTGCTGACAACCGGCATGAACTGGCGCTATGACGGAAGCAGGCTAAGCTTGAACAGCCAAACCTCTTTCCAGCACAGCAACGACAAGGTGTCTATCGACCAGGACTTCACGGAGCGCAAAATGTTCTTCGCCAACATGCCTCTTAGGCAGAACATGTTCAGCCAGGAACTTACACTCCGGTCGAGGAACGACACATGGTACCACTGGATAACGGGCGTGTTCGCATTTACGCAACACAAGAACTTCTCGACCACCATCGACTACTACACCCCAAGAAACCCGATGCGTGCCGCCGGCGTAAAGGAAAACAACAACGAGATACCGGTTTACGGACTGGCTGCCTACCATGTCTCACAATTCGACTTGTACAAGGGGCTGTCTGCCTCGGTGGGCATTCGCTACGACTATGAAACATCGAAAGTGGAGAATGAGACCTATTGGACGCCCACGGGTAAGAACGGTACCAACGCTACCAAGCTGGCCGACAGCTACAACAGCAAGATGCACTCGAGCCAGGTGACGCCCCGTTTCACCCTGAAGCAGCAGTTCACACCCGACAGGATGGTGTATGCCACCGTGGCGCGAGGCTACAAGCCCGGTGGATTCAATGCAGCAAAGGAAAGCAGCAACGACCGCTCGTTCGACCCGGAATACACCTGGAACTACGAGGTTGGAGCGAAGCTCAGCTTCCTTGACAGCCGCCTGTCGCTCGAAGCCAGTGCCTTTTACGTTGACTGGAAAGACCAACAACTGTCGGTCATCATCCCCGCGGTAGGCGCCGTGATACGCAACATCGGACACTCGGACAGCAAAGGGTTTGAGATAGCTGTGGGCGGACAACCCATGGCAAACCTTTTCCTGCACGCCAACTATGGATACACCTATGCACGTTTCCTGGCGGCCAACACGGGAAAGAAATCAAACTATACAGGCAACATGCTTCCCATGGTGCCACGGCACACCCTGTCAGTCAATGCCAACTACTCCATGTACCATGTGGGAATCATTGACAAGCTGATGCTGAATGCCAACCTCACGGGCGTGGGCAAGATTTACTGGCGCGAGGATAATGAGAAGTACCAGCCTTTCTACGCGCTGCTCAACCTGAAAGTGGCTGCCACCAAAGGACATTTCACCTGGGAGGTATGGAGCAAGAATACCACCGCAACCCAGTACATGGCCTACTACTTTGTGTCTTCCCAGAAGATGGCACAGGCTGGCAAGCCCTTCTGCATTGGTACCTCATTGGTGTACACGCTCAAATAAGCAACTCGAGAACCCAACCAGGCGGGGACATCGTGGCCATGGCCGCAGTTCACCGCTGGGCTTGCATGACCAATCCTTTCCAACCAACACTACGTATATGCCCAACAAGAACAACGCCCAACTTTTAGGTACTTTCTTTAGTCTGTACATTGCGCAGGCGGTGCCCATGAGCTTTTTCTCCACGGCGTTGCAGGTGATGATGCGCCAACAGGCCTTCTCGCTGACAACCATCAGCCTTCTGCAACTCATTAAGCTGCCGTGGATACTGAAATTCCTGTGGTCGCCCATCGTAGATCGGCAATGTATGACGGTGAAAGACTACAAACGCTGGATTGTATCGTCGGAAATAGTGTACGCCGTGCTGATATTGGGTGCGGGAATACTAAGGCTGGAAACCAACATCCAGCTCATCATCATCCTGGTATTCCTGTCGCTCATCGCCTCTGCTACACAAGACATCGCCACCGATGCACTGGCCATACTCTCTACGCGGAAAGAGCAGAAGAGCTTTGTTAACGGCATGCAGTCGATGGGCAGCTTTGGTGGAAGCCTGCTGGGCAGCGGCGTACTGCTCATGGTGTTGCACCACTATGGCTGGAATGTTGTGACCATTTGCCTGAGCGGCTTTGTGCTGTTGGCACTTGTACCCTTGCTCACGAACAAGAATCTGCAACTACTGCATGCCAAGGAACCGGCCCACAAGGCCAAATGGAATGACATCATCTGGTTTTTCACCAATCAAACCGTCTACCCGCAGATAGGGTTCTTGCTCCTCTACTATGCCAGCATCATGGGGCTACTTTCGGTTGTAAGGCCCTATATGGTAGACCTTGGCTACAACATGAAAGAGATAGGCGCGCTCAACGGCATCGTGGGCATCTCTGCCGCCATGCTTGTTGCCTATCCCGCCAGCATGCTAATCAGGCGCTGGGGGGCGGAGAAGGTGAAAGTGGTCTTTGCCGTCTGTATCCTGCTGGCAACCGTTTACTTCACCCTGATGTCGTGGTCCACACCCTCGAAACCATGGCTTGTCGGGGGTATCATACTTCTTTGGGCCTGTTATGGCATGGGAACAGTTGTGGTATACACGTCGGCCATGTTCTGTGTGAGGAAAGGACTCGAGGGAACCGACTTCACCATACAGATAGTTATCACGCACATCAGCGGCCTGCTCATGACCATAGCCAGCGGAAGAATTGCAGACCGATTGGGCTATAATGGTCTTTTTTGCATAGAAACAGCCATTGCCACGCTCTCACTCTGCTATGTAACCTACTTCTTCTGCCGCGCCCGACGTTCTCAAAAACATATTACAAAACCACATAACCTATGAAGAAAAACATCCTGATTACAGCTCCACGCCACTATACGCAAAGACTACTAACGGCCTTCGAGAAGTACAAAGAAGAAGTAGAGGTGACCAACATCGCCATGGTAGAATCAACTTTCGACACGGCGAACGATGAGATGCAGAAGCTATGTGCCGACTTGGGCATGTTTGATTTCGTGGTGTGCCTCAGCCGAAAGGCCATTGACGCCATGCACAACTGCTGTGACCGTGCAGAACAACTGTGTAAGACGCAGTTTCTTGCCATTGGAAAAGACAACGAATATCTACACGACGTGCTGGGTGTAACGCCTCCGTTCATCTCAAAAGAGCCAAGTCCCATAGGCATCGCCCATGCACTGAAAGAGCATGGCCTCAACGAAGGATGCCGCCTGGCAGCCCTCGCACCTGCGTTTGTTGGCATGGAAGAGCCTCGAACCGTTCCTGACTTCATGGCAAAACTGAGCGAACTGGGCGTACAGGCCCACCGTGTTGATGCCTACGTCAACATGGCAACAGAGCTTTCCGCAAGGAAACAAGCCTACGACCTCATCATCGACAAGCGCATTGACTGCGTAGCCTTTACCAGCGGAAGTGAGGTAATGGCATTCAATGATGGATTGAGGGAAGTGTATGGCACCGATGCCTGTTGTATTCTCAACGATGTGGCTATCGCCTGCATGGGGCCATACACCGCCATGCAAGCCAAGCGCATCGGGTTGAAAGTGGACTGGGTGCCTGCCGAGTTCAACTCTTTTGATGACTTCACAGCCTGCCTCGTTAAGCATTGGCGATAATCAGCAATGAGGCCAACAATTGCCACGACGTACTTCTTTGAGGATGCAACGATTCCCAATCCCCCTCCAAAAAGACCATCAACACATCGTATATCTCGGGCTCCGTCCTTGCCAGCAATTCCATAACCGAACGATCTACACCTTAGACCGAGGGTTGAGTTGATTACAGATGATAATGTGGGGTCAAATTGCTCCATGATTGAAAATAATCCCCCAAAAGGAGTGAGTCTCTCAGATTTAATTTGTATCTTCACCATGTCTATCGTCGGATTCTCTTGTTTTTTTGCAACACTAAGATAAGTGAAAATTCTGACATAGCAAAATCCTGAGCAACTTTTTGTTGCTCAGGTACTTAAAAAGTTTAATTTATAATAGTGTTGCGGAATTAAGGTAAATGATAAAAACAGTAAGAGAAATTATTAGTTTGTTTTCCCCTACTGTTTTTGTTCTATTTTTGATTTTCTTGAGA
>CAKOVA010000061.1 GCA_934120735.1 uncultured Prevotella sp. | reverse complement strand
TTTGTAATTATCATACGATTTTATATGTATTTAACTCTATATTGTATGTAGAGATAGCAAATTTGTACAATTTACGCTTCAAAGTTATTGGCCGATAATCCATTCTTCTTGTGAATCAGCAAAGGGACTGCATAGGATAGTAGTTCGTAATTCCAACCTCTTGACGTAATCACACACGCGTACTATAATAATATGGTATAGTCTAGCCTCCGAACTTGCACATCAAGACCCGTATTTCCTCAATGTACAACTGCGACAGGCTGTCGCAGTTTTAGATTACTATCGAAGAGAGTATACACGAAAGTTATAATAACAGCTTAGGATCTGCACATTTTCATCGATTTTGAGGTGTAAGAAAGTTAAAAACGTTAAATCTTCGTCTTTTTCATCCTCCATTAAATCCACATAATCACTTTTCTACCGTTTTAATCAAAACAAATTGGTACACAATAAGTTGCAAATACTATAATTGTATGTAAGTTGTTATTGATTTGTTTCAACTTATCCAAAGTTATCAAACATGATAGATTCAGGATCTACTCCAAGGCTATCCAACATTTTTTGTACAGCAGCACTCATCGGACCAGGACCACACATGTAGTACTCAATGTCTTCTGGCGCTTCATGATCCTTCAAGTAGGTCTCATACATTACTTGATGAACAAAACCAGCCGTGTATTTCACACCAGCTTCATCAGCTATAGGATCGGGTCTGTCCAATGCCAAATGGAAGTGGAAGTTAGGATACTCTTCCTCCAATGCGTGGAAATCATCTAAGAAGAATGCTTCGTTCAGTGAGCGCGCACCATAGAAATAATGCATTTCACGATCGCGGGTGTGCAATGTCTTCAACATATACATGATTTGACTGCGCAACGGTGCCATACCAGCTCCACCACCAACCCATATCATCTCTTTCTTAGAGTCGAAGATAGGATGGAAGTCACCGTAGGGTCCACTCATCCTCACCTTATCGCCTGGCTTCAAAGAGAAGATATAACTGGAGGCAATACCGGTTGGAACGTCTTGGAAACCCACTTGTGGACGTGGCTTGAATGGCGTTGAGGCAATACGCACGGTCAACATGATGATGTCGCCTTCGTCAGGATAGTTGGCCATGGAGTAAGCGCGTACGGTAGGCTCGGGGTTGTGAGCCTTGATAGAAAGAATGTTGAACTTCTTCCATGCGCCGATGTACTCTTCGCCAATGTCATCCTTGTCGAAATCCTTGTCGTAATCAATCACATCGTATGCGGGAATTGATATTTGAGCATACGAACCTGGTATGAAGTCCATGTGCTCGCCAGGAGGCAACTGTACTTTGAACTCTTTGATGAAGCTCGACACGTTTTTATTGCTGATGACGGTGCATTCCCATTCTTTAACACCTAAAACGGTTTCAGGTATTTTGATTTTTAAGTCACCTTTCACCTTGCACTGACATCCCAAACGCCAATTATTCTTTATCTCTTTTCTTGTAAAGTGAGGACGCTCTGAATCCAAGATTTCGCCTCCTCCTTCAATCACTTGTAATTTGCATTGTCCACAACTGCCCTTTCCGCCACATGCAGAGGGGAGGTAAATTCCATTTTGAGTTAGAGTACTCATGATAGACGCACCTTGTGGAACGCTGAGTGTCTTATCTTCGTTGATGACGATATTGACGTTTCCGCTTGGCGAGAGATATTTTTTAGCGACCAATAGTATGATGACCAGCAAAAGAATGACGGTCAAGAATACGGCAATGCTCTGTAATATAAATGAAAATTCCATAATTGATGATTATATTTTTAAGCCAGAGAAGCACATCATGGCAATGGCCATAAGTCCTACGGTAATGAAGGTGATACCAAGACCTTGAAGCGGTTTTGGCACATCACTATATTGTAATTTCTCACGAATAGCCCCCATGAGGACAATGGCAAGGGTCCATCCCAGTCCACTTCCCACAGCGTAAGCAATTGCGTCAGCAATGTTACCGATATACTGTGTGTTACTTGGATCCAGATTGATACGTTGCTGCATGAACATGGAGCCACCCATGATGGCGCAGTTTACGGCAATCAGAGGAAGGAAGATTCCCAACGAGGCATAAAGTGACGGACTATATTTCTCGACCAACATTTCTACCAATTGCGTCATACCGGCGATGACGGCAATGAAGATAATGAAACTTAGATAACTTAATCCTAATGGGTCCAGAACTTTGGTTTGAAGTAAGTAATCCACCGGAACGGTGACAAACAGTACGAATGTCACGGCCATGCCTAAACCAAACGAGGTCTTTACATTCTTCGATACGGCCAGAAATGAACACATTCCAAGGAAGAATGCGAAGATCATGTTGTCGACAAATATCGATCTGAAAAATAATGATATGATATGTTCCATAATAATTCTAATTGATTAAAATAGCATGAATTACTTTTCTTCTTGATAGAAATAGGCACGGTGAATCCAAATGACACATCCAACAAGAATCAAAGCCATTGCCGGTGTGGCCATCATACCATTATTCATATAACCAAAGTCGTAGAAAGACGATGGAATAATCGTAAATCCTAATAAAGTACCTCTACCAAATAATTCACGAAGAGCTCCCACAATCACTAAAATCATTGCGTAACCTAAACCATTTCCCACTCCATCAAGGAAGGATGGCCAAGGTTTGTTCATCATCGCAAATGCTTCCAAGCGTCCCATCAGAATACAGTTGGTGATAATCAAAGCCACATATACTGAGAGTTGGACACTTACGTCATACGCATAAGCCTTTAAGATTTGGCTCACGATGGTTACCAATGCGGCCACAACAACCAATTGTACGATGATACGGATTCGCATCGGAATGGTATTGCGAATAATCGAAATAATTACATTTGAAAATGCAGTAATAACCGTTACTGCCAATCCCATGACAATAGCTGGTTTTAATTGTGAAGTTACTGCCAAAGCCGAACAGATTCCCAAGACTTGAACCAAGATAGGATGATCCAAATTGAGAGGGCTTGTAAAGACTTTCTTATTTTGTGTTGAAAATAATGCCATAATACTAAATCAATTTAATGAGCTTTCAAGAAATTCATATATGCACCTAAACAAGTCTGCAACATCTCGGTCACACCGTTGGAAGTGAGCGTGGCACCCGTTATACCATCAACTTGCGTGGCAGGGTCTTCCACCTTCTTACTAACAGCCAGTGCGATTTGATGGGGATCTTGCGCAAATAGTTTCTTACCTTGAAACTGGTTTTGCCATGCACGGTTGTCTTTAATTTCAGCTCCCAATCCGGCTGTTTCGCTATCATGGTCGAAGTAAGTTCCGAAGACAGTCGACTTATCTGCATTGATGGCAACATAACCATTGATTGCTCCCCATAGTCCCATGCCATAAACAGGTATCACATACTTAGTCTGTCCATTAACCTTACAGACGAAGAGTGCTAACTTTCCGTTCTTAAAGTCGGCAGAATTAAGTTTAAAACCGTGGTTTTCTCCGCCCTGTTCTCCTTTTTCAAGAACATTACCCCGCTCATCTATGATTTCATCAGCGAGTACAACTTCTTGATACTTTGCAGCAGCGTCTTCATTATTCAAATCTCTAATATTCAACGAATTTAATATCTGCTTCTTCTTGTCCAGTGCCACGTTGGCATCTTGCATAGGTTTCAAAGCCTGAAACACAAAAGCCAACAGGAATGCAACAAGAACAACGATAATGATTGAATATATGATTGTATAGGAGTTTGAATTGGTATTCAATCCTTTTTTATTTCCTTCAGCCATCGTCTTATTTATTATGAGCAGTTAAACGTTTCATTCTCTTGTTGATGTTGCCCTGAACGACGCAATAGTCAATCAATGGGGCGAACATATTCGCAAACAATATCGACAACATCATACCTTCAGGATAACCGGGATTCATTACGCGGATGATAATCGTCATCACACCGATGAGGGCGCCATAGATATATTTACCCTTTTCTGTACGTGCGGAAGTTACTGGGTCGGTAGCCATGAATACGGCACCGAAACAGAATCCACCTAATATAAGATGCTCGTACCATGCTATAGATGTCATGCCGAGTGCACTGAAGACTGCGGCCATGAGACCACCACTAACAAACACGCTCAACATGGTTTTCCACGAAGCGATGCCTGTAACCAACAGCAGCAAGGCACCTATGGCGATGGCGATGACACTGGTTTCTCCAACGGAACCAGGTATCAAACCAATCAACATGTCACAGGTAGAGTAGGGTATGTCTACATGGAGAGCCAGTTCACCAAGCGGTGTGGCCATGGTGGTGGCGTCTGGCAAGGTGTTGCCCAAACCAAATATCTGATGGTTGGCTACCCATATCGAATCACCCGTCATCTGTCCTGGATAAGAGAAGAAAAGGAACGCGCGGGCAGACAATGCCACATTGAAAATGTTCATGCCCGTTCCACCAAATATCTCTTTGCAGAAAATCACAGCGATAGCTACTGACAATGCCAGCATCCACAACGGACAGGTGATGGGGATGATAAGCGGCATCAAAATACCCGTTACCAAATAACCTTCCTGAATTTCTTCCTTCTTCCACTGCGCCCAGGCGAATTCGATACCCAGACCTACGATGTAAGAAACAAGGATTTTAGGTAACACGGCCAAGAAGCCATAAAAGAACATCTCCCAAAAAGAGGCGTTGGCCAACTCACCGGCAGCCGCGAAATTCTGATATCCAATGTTGTACATTCCGAACAACAAGGCCGGTAGCAGAGCGATGACCACCAGACTCATGATTCTCTTCGAGTCGATGGCATCATGGATGTGAACTCCTGTCTTGGCTGTCGTGTTGGGAACATAAAGGAAACTCTCAAAACCATCATAGACACTCCAAAAAGCATGTAGCTTACCGCCCTCTTCGAAGTGTGGCTTGATTTTATTTAAATATTTTTTTAAACTCATGTCCTTATGCGTTTTCTTTTCTTAATATGTCCAGACCATTGCGTACAATCTTCTGAAGTTCCAACTTAGAAGAATCCACAAACTCGGCAACGGCGAAATCTTCCGGAGACACTTCATATATCCCCAGCTGTTCTTGTTTGTCGATGTCACCTGCAATCAACGACTTGATGAGGTATTCGCCATAAATATCCATGGGCAGCACCCGATCGTACTCGCCACTCATAATCATGTGACGCTCTCCACCTTTGACGCGCGCATCCAGGTCGTATTGCTTTTCCTTTCCTGAAAGCCACGAGAAATAGCTGTGTGAAACAGAGAACTGATTGGTGCGCGGCAAAATCCATCCCAGCAATTCATCTGCCTGGTCACCTTCCGGTATCACGCAAACTTCCGAAGTGTGCGCACCGAGAAAGTCGGTCAACTCACACTTGCGTCCTGTCAACGGATTACCGTTGATGATGCGCACATGTTCGTCTTCGCACTCACCACCTATCTGGCCTGCTAACAAGTCAGATATCGGTGTGCCAACCAAAGCATCCACATACTGAGGATTTTTCACTTTGCTGCCTGCGAGGGCCACCGTCCGCAAGAGGTCTACCTTACCAGTAAGGAACAAACGACCCATGAAGATGACAGCCGTTGGCTCGACCGTCCATACCACCTCACCCTTGTTCACGGGAGAAAGGTGATTGATTTGCACGCCTACATTGCTGGAGGGACAGGGACCGTCAAAAGCCGTAATCTCAACATCAGAAGCCTGTGTCAAGGCTTTGTCGGTTTGATTGACATGGATGTTCAAATATGTCTTTGCAATCTTCGACAACGCAGTCAAACCTGCCTGGAAAGTTTCTTCGTTCCCTTTCAGCTCAAACTCAAACTTGCCGGCCAAAGGCATGTTTCTGAAAGCAGATACAAAAATACCCTTCGGTTTGCTCTGTGGTTGGGTCGAAACGGCATAAGGCAGCTGATTGACATATCCAAAAAGACCTGCTTGCAACAGCGCCTCTATGACTTCGTCACCAGAAAGACTCCTCACGTCTTTCTTGCCAAAATCAACAAACTCCTGTTGTTGTGACGCCTCCACAATAACAGCCATCACTTTACGTCTATCGCCGCGGACAATTGACTTCACTTTTCCACTGACCGGTGAGGCGAACTTGACTTCTGGAAACTTCTTGTTAACGAAAAGAGCCTCTCCAACCTTCACGTCGTCCCCTTCATGCACACATAGCTTAGGGACTACGCCGACAAAATCGTCAGGTACAAGAGCGTATTGATGACTCTGTTTTAAAGATGTTTTTTGTTCGTTCGCTCTACCCTTCAGATTAATGTCCAAGCCCTTACGTAACTTAATTACATTTACCATAGAATATATAAAATTAAACTTTTTTCCAACCAATGAGGGCATAAGATATTGTTCATATCCAAATGTTTGGCAAATTTAGTAACTTTTACTGATTTATAAAAGAAAAAGCAATCATTTATTTCAGCCGTGTCAAAAAATGATGTACTTTTGCATAAAACAAAGCTGAACGCTGTCTGAAGAAGTTTAAAAATATACTCAACATCATCATTTGGAGCATTGTAGGATTTTATCTTACAATCATCATTTTGTTGCGTATACCGTCCATACAAGACGCCTGCGGTCAGCAAGTTGCATCTTTATTATCCAAGCGACTTGGCACCGAGGTGAAGGTCGAGCGCATTGACATAGGCTTTCTCAATCGCATCATCATCGACGGTCTTTATGTCTCTGACCAACAAGGCAAGCCCATGCTACAAGCATCCAGGTTTTCTGTGAAACTGGATTTCATTCCGCTAACCCGCGGAGAGATTTCTATTTCCTCGGCTCAGCTCTTTGGCATGCAGGCTAATCTTTACAAAAGTAGTAAAAACGCCAAACCCAACTTTCAATTCGTCATCGACTCCTTAGCATCGAAAGACACCACAACACAGGCCAAGCCCATCCGCATCGCCTCAATCGTATTGAGGCACGGCGCTGTTAAATACGACCAACTGGACTTACCGCAGACAAGACAATTCTCGCCCGCGCACCTCTATTTGAAAGACATCAGTGCGCATGTCATTGTCAGTGCACTGTCAAAAGACTCGCTGAATGTGAAACTGAAAAATATGAGTTTCAAGGAACATTCCGGCCTTCAGGTAAAATCATTCTCATCCAAATTGCGGGCAAACACGAAACATGCCGTCCTGGAGAATTTCAAATTGGAACTGCCAAACTCTAAACTGGCTTTAAACCATGTCCGCGCCAATTACCAGATGAGGAATGGTGTGCCATACATGCCCTCGCTATCCTATCACGGACTCATCGACAACTCACACATCACCCCATCCGACTTGGCTTTCATTTCTTCGAAGCTCAGTCAATACCATACGCCTGTCAACATCCAGGCATCGCTTTCCGGAACGGCATCGTCTTTAGCTATACATCGCATCCATTTGCTTTCCAAGAATGAACTGGAACTTACTGCCAAGACAACAATTCAGAGATGGGCCCAGTCTCCAAAATGGAATCTCGACGTGGAGGCGCTCAACCTTCAACAAGCAGCCGTCAAAAAGTATCTGCCCAAAGAATATCAGAACACGCCATTGGCGAAATTTGACCACATCCGCCTGTCAGGCAACTTCCATGGAGAGGGGAAAGACATCTATTCCAAAGGAATCTTCTCATCCAATTTGGGCGACATCAAGTTTGATGCCATGGTCGCTCAAGGCAGCTACAAGGGCATGATAGAAACCAACGATTTTAAGTTGGCTCCCTTGTTGTCCGACCAAGACTGGGGGTTGCTAACCGCTAAAATTCAGCTTAACGAATTTCGCAAACAAGGCAGCCAAGCCGTGTTCAACATCAAAGGCGATGTCCCCAAAATAGAATACAAAGGTTACCCATACAAAAACCTTTCAATCAACGGACGCGGCACATTGGACACAAATTCTCGCTTGGATCACTTTGAGGGAACGGCGGCACTCAATGATGTCAATGGCGTACTGAACATCCAGGGAAAGGTTGAACGAAACCAAGCACGTTATGCCGCTCTGTTCGATTTCACGGCAAAAGACGTAAACCTCTCGGCCTTGCGTCTCACACAAAAATGGCCCAACCGAATAGTCAGCCTTCAGGCAAGCTCTCAGCTGTCAGGTCACTCGTTGAAAGATGTCACGGGCCGCATAGTCCTTTCAGATGTCATGATGCGCGATCCCAATCAAACCTATTCATTGTCAAGACTTGAATTGAAAACAGGGTACGACCAGCACCAAGAGCATTTCATTTCTCTTGATGGCGATTTCGGCAACGCACTGGTAGTTGGCACATTCGATTACAATTCCATTCTACAGAACATCGAAAATGTCATCATCGACAAACTTCCAGGCATCCAACTGCTCACGCCCATAACAAGGCGCGTCACCCCACGGACAAACGTTCGCCTGTATGCCGACATCACCAATACCGATTGGGCAAACTATCTTTTTGATATCCCGCTCTCCCTGCAACAACCCTTGCAACTCAGTGGCACCATCAACAGCGTCAACAACCAACTGAACATCAATGTCAACGCGCCCGACTTCACTTACGACGGAAGTCGATATCAGGACAATCATCTACACTTGTCTACGCCAACCGATACGCTGCATTTCAGCGCAGAGGCCAACAAGCTGGATGCTGAGAACAAGCGATGGACCTGGCGGGTGCAGTCATCTGCAGCCAACGACCACTTGCTCACCACCCTGTGGTTTGACAATCATGCCTCCCATCCGCTCCAAGGAACCCTGAACACCACGACACAGTTCTTCAAGAAAAAGAATGGTGAGCCGGCAGCCCACGTCACCATCCATCCGTCGGAGATATTGATTGAAGACAGCAACTGGAATATCGAACCGTCGGACATCATGTACAGCAAAAACCATCTTACGGTCGATCATTTCTCCATCCATCACGATGACCAACACGTCATCGTAACTGGTCTGGCTACTAAAAATCCTATGGATACCCTCGTGTTCGACCTCAAGGGCATTGACGTAAACTATGTGCTGAACCTGCTCCAATTCGATGCCGTCACATTCGGAGGGCGGTTGTCTGGACGCGCATTCGCATCGGGAGTCTTTGGAAATCCCCAGGGACATGCGAACGTACAGGTCAGTTCATTTGAATTCGAGACCGGACAAATGGGTGTCCTGGATGCCAACGTCAGCTGGAACGCTCCCTTGAAGCAAATCGACATCCAAGCCCAAGCCAACGACCAAGGCCGGCAAACCTTAATCAACGGCTTTGTTTCGCCAAGCAAGCATTACATCGACTTGGCCATCCAAGCCCGGCAGACACGCTTGCAATTCCTCGAAGGCTTCTGTGGCTCGTTCATGCAAGATGTCAATGCAAGCGGAACAGGACAGTTGCGGCTTTATGGCGACTTGTCATATCTCAACCTTACCGGACAGGTTGTCGCCGACGGCTCTCTGGGCATCACGCCCCTCAACACCCATTATACGCTCAGGCGGGGCATGATTACCCTGACACCCGATGAGATTATTTTCAAAAACGACACCATCTACGACCGCAATGAGAACATTGGCATCGTAAATGGCAGGCTGCGTCACGACAACCTGCGCGACTTGCGATACGACCTGCACATCGCTGCAGAGAACCTCTTGGCTTACGACACGCACACTTTTGGTGGAAATACCTTCTATGGAACGGCCTACATCAACGGCAACTGCGCCATCACTGGTAATGGTGACGACCTGAATATCGATGTCAACGCCATCCCACAAAAAGGCTCACAAATCGTGTACAACGTGGCCGGACTGGATGCGGTCAGCACCCAGAATTTCATCAGATGGTCCACAAGAAACGATTCTCTCCAAGCTGACAGCATCGCACCACGCCAACATACCACCGATTTGGCCGCACAAAAGTTGCCCGAAGTATCTGGCGACTTACATCTAAACCTGCTCATCAACTGCACGCCCAACCTCACGCTCAAACTACTCATGGATAACAAGACGGGCGACTACATCGCTTTGAATGGCAACGGCGTGCTCCGCGCCAACTATTACGATAAGGGTGCTTTCGAAATGTTCGGTAACTATGTGGTCGATCATGGTATCTATGGGCTGACCATTCAAAACGTCATCAAGAAGGACTTTCAATTTCAGCAGGGCAGCACCATCACCTTTGGAGGCGACCCTTATCATGCGGCACTCAACCTTAACGCCACACACACCGTCAATGGCGTGAGCTTGGCCGACTTGAACATCGGGCGTTCGTTCACCAACAACAACGTTCGCATCAATTGTCTGATGAACATCACAGGCACGCCGCAGGCGCCGCGAGTGGATTTCAACCTCGACATGCCTACCTTGAGTAACGATGCCAAGCAGATGGTATACAGCCTCATCAACAGCGAAGAGGAGATGAACCAGCAAGTGCTTTACCTGCTGGCGGTAGGCCGGTTTTATTCGCAAGGCACCAACAACAACGTCGGTAGTGATGGTACGGCGCAACAAAGTCAGGCGAGCCTCGCCATGCAGAGCATCCTTAGTGGAACATTGAGTCAGCAAATTAACAACGTGCTGAATACCGTCATCGATAACGCCAACTGGAATTTTGGTGCCAATATCTCCACGGGCACCGAAGGATTCAATAACGCCGAGTATGAAGGACTGCTCAGTGGACGACTGCTGAACAACCGCCTGCTCATCAACGGGCAGTTTGGTTACAGGGACAACCCCAATGCCACGACCACCTTCATCGGTGATTTCGACATCCGATATCTGCTCTTGCCGAGTGGCAATCTGGCCATCAAGGTGTACAATCAGACCAATGACAGATACTTTACGCGCAACAGCCTTACCACGCAAGGAGTAGGCTTGATTTTGAAGAAAGACTTCACCAATCTTAAAGACTTGTTTGGACGTAGAAGAGCGAAGAAGGCAAAACCGTCAAAATAAGTTTCCACCTCATTATTTGAAAAGAGCCGCTGTGCATTTAGTTGCCTGCCAAACAATTAAGGGCGTTTCTATAAATTAGCTTTGTCAGATTGCGAGGCTGTTTTTGGTGGTCAATTTGTTTGTGAATGAAGGAGTGTAGCGAGCTACACGACTGAACGAACTTACATTTTGAACCAAAAAGAAGCCAAAAGATAACAAAACGTGTTTCATAAACATTTAATGACTATGTGCGGTGGTAATTTATAGAACCAGCCTAAAGCCATTTTAAAGGATGGGCAGTGTGAAAAAGCAAAACTTTTTGCTGATTTCCATCCGAATTCAAGATAAAAGTCTTACTTTTGCACCGCTTACAATAAGGAAAGGTGCTCGAGTGGCTGAAGAGGCACGCCTGGAAAGCGTGTAACCGTCTAAAGCGGTTCGGGGGTTCGAAT
>CAKOVA010000060.1 GCA_934120735.1 uncultured Prevotella sp. | reverse complement strand
TTTGCATAAAATAGGCTACGCCTCAACAAAGTAAGTAAACTTCCTTTGTCTTCGGCTTGCACTATTTTTGCATGAAAAAAGTTCGGTTTCTTATGCAACAAATCATACAATTCATCAAGCGCTACCCCTTTACTACCGTACTTATCTTTGGTATTTGGGTTGTTTGCTTGATTCCTATTCCAGAAACCCCATTGAGTGGTGTCACGCTCATTGACAAATGGACGCATGTTGCCTTGTACACCATTTTGGGATGTTGCATTTGGATTGAAACTGCCCGCAGCCGCCAAAAGCTAAGTAACAAACAGCTTTTCATCCTCACATTTGCGGCACCTATCATCATGGGAGGCCTGATAGAAATTGTTCAAGCAACCTGCACAGGGGGCAACCGCAGTGGCGAGTGGATGGATTTTCTGGCCGACAGCATTGGTGTTGTGCTGTCATTGCTTATCGGTATTCTTCTGGCAACGTATCTTTCCAAGCGGAAAAAGGATTCGTGAGCATGTATTTGTTATAGAAACGCGCATCTCCAGTGACCTCAGGACCAATGAAGTCTGGTTTCTCATAAGGTTCATTTTCTGACTTCAATTCCACCTCGGCCATAACAAGTCCCTCGTTATCGCCGTAGAATTCGTCCACTTCAAACACATGATTGCCACTTTTAACGAGATAACGACGCTTGTCGATGACACCTCCTTGGCAAAGCTGTAGTAGATGCGAGGCTTCATCAAGCGTGATTTTTGTCTCAAACTCATAGCGCGTCATTCCGCCATGAGTTGATCTTCCCTTGATGGTCAGGTATGCTTCGTCGTCACGAACACGAATCCTCACCGTCGCATTGAGGCAAGGTATGTATCCCTGTTGGATATGACTACTGGAAAAGGCGGCACGCTTGAATGCTCCGCCTTTCTTGACAAGGAACTTGCGTTCAATCTCAAATCCGCTCATCCGTTATACGTTCATGGCGACAATAATCCAAATGATGGCACAAACAAGCAATGCAATGGAGAGCCATTTAATGACATTCTGCGCTTGTTTTTCTTGTCTTGCCTCGCGCTTAGCTCGATTCATTTTGCTTTTTTCACTCATAGTTGTATTATTTTAAAGGTTGATTAGTCATTCTCATCCGCAACCGGGAATTCCATGAGGTAAGCCTTAATGAACTCATCCAGCTTACCATCCATCACTGCGTCTACATCGGTTGTCTGATAATTGGTGCGGTGATCTTTCACACGACGGTCGTCAAAAACATAACTTCGGATTTGACTTCCCCATTCTATCTTCTTCTTCCCAGCCTCAATTTTAGCTTGCGCCTCCAACCGTTTCTTCATGGCACGGTCGTAAAGTTGGCTCTTCAAGAGCTGCATGGCTTTGGCTCGGTTCTTTGGTTGGTCACGTGTTTCGGTGTTTTCAATTAAAATTTCTTCTTCCTCACCTGTGTCAGGATCTTCGTATTGATAGCGAAGACGAACGCCAGACTCCACCTTATTTACATTTTGTCCACCTGCACCACTCGACCGGAAGGTATCCCACGACACACGAGCAGGGTCAACAAACACCTCAATGGTATCGTCCACCAGGGGTGAAACAAAGACACTGGCGAAGCTGGTCATGCGCTTTCCCTGGGCATTGAATGGAGAAACGCGCACCAACCGATGCACCCCGTTCTCACTCTTCAGGTAACCGTATGCATATTCGCCACCTTCTATCTTCATTGTCACGCTCTTGATGCCGGCCTCATCACCGTCCTGAATATCACTGATGGTACACTTGTAATCATGAGCCTCGGCCCATCTCATGTACATACGCATGAGCATTTGTGCCCAATCCTGACTTTCTGTACCGCCTGCTCCCGAGTTAATCTTCATCACACAGTCCATGGGATCTTCGGTTTGACGAAGCATGTTCTTCATTTCCAGATGCTCTATGGCGGCAACAGCCTTGGCATAGTCGGCATCCAACTCGTCTTCCGTGATCATGTCATCACGATAGAAATCGAATGCCAACTCCAATTCATCAGCCAACTGACGCACCTGTTGATAACCAACTAGCCACTTCTCAATACCCTTGACCTTAATCATCTGTTCTTGGGCCCGCTTAGGATCTTCCCAAAAATCAGGTGCTTGTGTGCGTAGTTGTTCTTCTTCGAACTCTACTTTTTTCTGGTCTATGTTCAAATACCGATGAAGGGCTGCAGCACGCTCCATCACATCTTTTAACTGGTCGCTTGTTATCATTATTCTTCGTACATGCTGTCAATGACGTCCTTGTAGATTTTATAGACGGCTGGACGTCTGATTTTCAATGTATCCGTCAATTCCCCACGCTCCATATTGAAATGGTGAGGAAGAAGAGTGAATCGCTTGATTTGCTCATAGTGGGCCAACGACTGCTGTAGAGTCTTGATGCGTTCCATCATCATGTCCTTGATCTGTTTGTTTTCACACAAATCTTCTCTATCCACATAGGCGATACCGTGATCGCTGGCATATTCTTCCAAGAGCCTGAACTCTGGTACAATCAATGCCGAAACAAACTTTCTTTGGTCAGCGATTACAACCACTTGGTCCACATATTTGTCTACCAAGAGCATCGCCTCCACCATCTGTGGTGCGACATATTTTCCGTTACTCGTCTTGAACAGATCCTTGATTCGCTCTGTCAAGTACAGCTCTCCGTCTTTCATGTAGCCTGCATCGCCCGTATGGAAGAACCCATCCTCATCAAAAGCAGCTGCATTCGCATTGGGCAGTTCATAATATCCTCTAGTGATGGTAGGCCCTTTGAGCAGGATTTCATTATTCTCTCCTATCTTAATTTGAATGCCATCTATTGGTCTGCCTACCGAGCCAACCGTGTATGGCCTGTCGAGACGATCACAGGAAACGGTGGCCAAGCTCTCAGTGAGGCCATAACCAACCATCATGTTGATACCGATGGAATGAACAAACTCTTCGACTTCTGGTGAAACATAAGCACCAGCCGTTGGAAAGAAGTGTGGGTTCTGCAAACCAATTTGTTTGCGAACCAATGCCATGACACTCTTATTATATACTTGATATTCTGTAGACAAGGCAAAAGGAGGTCGTTTTCCTTTACTCAAATAGTCGATATTATATTTCTTTCCAACGGCCAATGCCCTGTTGAAAAGTTTCTTTTGTACGGGATTAGCACTATCAATGCGCTCTTTCACCGCTATATACACTTTCTCCCAAAAGCGAGGAACGGCCGACATAGCGGTAGGTTTCACTTCACGCATGGTCTGCTGTATTTCTTTGGGATACGTGTTAATAATAACGTGGGCGCCTTCCGTTAGACACAAATACAACCAACCCCGTTCAAAAATATGCGTAATGGGCAGAAAGCTCACCACACGGTCTTGCTCACCAACAGGCACACTTTTTCCATTTGCTTCCATGGCTGCGTCGTACTGACCGTAGGTCAATACCACGCCCTTGCTTACTCCTGTGGTTCCACTGGTATACAGAATGTTGCAAATATCCTCATCATTGGCATCTGCCCATCGCTTTTCTACCTCCAATTGATGTGGCAGATTCTCACCTAATCTAATAAAGTCTTCAAAATAAATAGCATTTGTATCGTACGCACTCAATCGAACACTGTGATCAAAAATGATAATTCGCTCGAGTGTAGGACATAGGGAAAAAATACGATGTGCTTTGTTATACTGTTCTTGTTCGCCAACAAAGAGGAAGCGTATCTGTGCATTGTTTATTATATATTGTATCTGCTGCTCACTGCTGGTTGCATACAAAGGGATGGAAACGGCCCGAACTCCATACGCACCAAAATCTGAATACAGATACTGGAGGCAGTTTTGTGCAAACACACCGATTTTTTCTTGTGGTTTCAATCCAAAGTCAATCAACGCATTAGACACCTGTTTCACACGCAAAGAGAACTGCTTCCAAGAAACGGTTTTCCACTTCAAACTGCCAAAGCTACGAAAGGTCAGCGCATCACGCGAACCATATTTCTTTGCTTGTTCATGTATCAGTACGGAAAGGTGATGTCTTGTTTGCATAAAATAGAAAATTTTTATATGATGTACTCACAAAGGTACGATAAATTGATTCATTTTCCAAGAAATGGCTCCCTTATTTTTTATTGCTCGATGATTTCAACAACTTGTAGCCAATGAGTCCACCAAGGATTGAAGCCATGAAGATACCAATCTTTGCTTGCGTGAGCATCATCTCCGTTTGAAAGGCAAGAGTTGAGACGAACATCGACATCGTAAAGCCTATAGATGCCAGGAAGCCCAGGCCCAACAATCGACGCTTTGACATGTCTGCTGGCAATTTTGCGAATCCCAACTTACTCAACAGCCAGGAAACGCCTACCAAGCCCAATGGTTTTCCCACTAATAGTCCCAGCGCAACCCCTATGGTAATATTCGTAGCAAACACTACTGACCAATCGATGTCCACCAAGTTTACACCAGCGTTGGCAAAAGCAAAGACGGGTAGCACGATAAACGTCACGATTGGGTTCAGATGATGCTCTATCAACTGCAGGGGAGGAATGGCGGTGGTGGTGTCTTTCTGGATATGAGCCAGTATCTCCACTTGCTCTTTCTCGAGCGTCCGAAAGTCATTCGACTCGGCCGCGTCGAATCGTTTGGTCAGCTTTCGTACACGATGCAGGAATGCATTCTCATCAATCTCCGAATCTGCGGGGATGGTCATTGCAGCCAGTACAGCAGCAATAGTGGCATGAACACCCGACAGGAGGAAACAAACCCACACACCGGCAATGCCCAACAGAGCATAGAATAACAGGTTCTTCACACCTAATTTGTTGCCGATGAACATCAATAGCAGAAAGCCCAACCCCAACAGCACGTTGACTACGGAGATTTCCGAGGTATAGAACAAGGCAATCACGATGACGGCTCCCAGGTCGTCAACAATAGCCAAGGTTGTTAGAAACACCTTGACGGATGATGGCACGCGACTGCCTAACAAGCTAACCACACCCAGGGCAAAAGCGATGTCGGTTGCCATGGGTATGGCCCATCCCACCGCCTCTTCTGTACCAGCGTTGAACGAAAGATAAATCGCCGCGGGAATCAGCATACCTCCCACAGCAGCTCCAATCGGCAATACCGTGTTGCGTAAGTCGGCCAACTCGCCGGCAATGAACTCGCGCTTCAACTCTAACCCTACCAGGAAAAAGAACACGGACATCAGTCCATCGTTAATCCAGTGGTGAAGGGTGAAATTTAAATACGAATCGCCATTCCATAAGAACCCAAATGTCTGTTGGAAAAAGTCGTGATAACTTGAACCTAATGCCGAATTGGCCAACACCATGGCCAACAGAACGCTGATGGCCAGCACGATACCGCCCGACTTCTCCTGCCCCATAAACAGTCTTACGGGTTCTAATACCTTATTATTTATCCTGGTTGCAATCTGATTTTTATTCATCTCTATGTTTTTTCGGGTTAGCTTCTTATTCACGGCCAGCCTTCAATCCACACACAAAACCATTCCATGGCGACTAATGGATGCTGTCGCACAAACGCTCGGGACTATCTGCCCAACCACGACTCGGGATTGAGTTTGGCTGTCCCGTTACGCAATTGGAACTGCAAAATGTTATCCCGTCCGACAGTTCCAAGCACCTGACGCGTCTTTACTTTCTGTCCTTGAGAAACGCTAACCGACCCCAAGTTGCAATACACTGAAATATACGAGCCATGGCGAACCATCACGACCGTCGTTCCTGCGTAAGACATTACGGCACTCACCTCGCCATCATAAATAGCCCGTGCCTTACAACCAGGGCTTCCCAGGATATTAACACCCTTATTATCAAGCGTTACATTCTTCAATCCCTCCACATTGTACTGCCCGAAATGGCTCACGATGCGGTACCCTCCGGTAATCGGTATGGGCAAACGTCCGCGATTCGCCTCAAACCCACCGCTCAACATACGATCTACCGAACTCATCTTAAGACTCTCGTCAGCGCGCTTCTGCGCCCTGGCGATGGTCTCCCTATTGCGCACTGCGTCACTGGCAGCCTTGCGCTCGGCAGCCTCACGGGCAGCTTTAGCCTCGCGGGCGGTTTGTTCTGCGGCCGTTTGAGCTTCGGCTGCCGCCTTTGCTTGTGCAGCCGATTTCTCCTGTTGTGCCTTCTCTGCGGCAGCTGCGGCGGCGCGTGCCTCGGCTTTCAAGCGCTCCTCACGCTCTTTGGCCTCAGCTATTCTGCGGGCGTTCTCACGGGCAGCAGCCTCGGCTTCGGCCTTCTTTCGTGCCAGTTCGGCCGCTCTTTTGCGTGCAGCCTCTGCAATAGCGGCCTTACGTTTGGCCTCAGCTTCTGCACGAGCCTTGGCTTTGGCCACCTCGATGGCAACCAACTTATCAATCTGTGCGTTGAGCGCAGCATCTTTCTTGCGCTGCTGTGCGATGACGTTTTGAATGGTTTTCTGCTGCTTTTGCAGGTTGCTAACCATCTGCTTCTGTTCCACCTGTTGCCCCTCAAGGGTTTGTTTTTCTTTCTTTCCTTGATAGAGCAGATTATTTTTCCTTCCTTTGGCATTCTGCAATTGTACATGTTTTTCTTCCACCTGCGCCTGTTTAGCCTTCAAACCTTCGCCCTGTGCGCGCTGATAAGTGGCATAGTCGCGCACAAACTGAAAGCGACGATACATCTGAGCAAAGTTCTTCGCCGAGAAGATAAACATGATTTTATCCTGAATGGTATGGCTGCGCGTCATGTAAGCCATCGACTTGATGTACTTCTGTTTGCGCTCTGCCAATTGTGTTTGCAGCGTTTGCAGCTGCGACTTGATGATATCTATATTCCCATTCAGATGATGGATGTCGGCCTCAATGCTGTCGATATTCTTCTGTCGGTCGTTAATCGCCGTGTTAAGAATCAGCAAATCTTGCAACCTTTTCTTCACATCCGACTGGTTAGTACGCAATGCTCTTTCCTGTTGCTTAATCTTCTTCTGAATCTGACTGCGCTGACTTTCCAATCCTTTGATGGATGAATTGGAATATCTAACTGTCTTTGTCGACTTTTTCTGGGTTGTTTTTTTCTTCTTGGTCGTGGTCTTTGTGGTCCTTGTCCGCTGTTTCGTAGGCGTACGTTTCTTCTGTGCCGGCAGCGAAACCGTCAAAGCCAATGATAGGAGTATAATTAAATAACGTTTCATTTACTTGTTAAAAAGTTTGCCTAAAACCGCCTTTACATCCATCTGCTTGTACCGATTAGAAACCGTGGAACGCTCTTCCCAATTGCTGTCTGTCTGTACATCATTCATGTCGATGGTTACTTGGCCTTGTTGCGGTGTCTTGGTAGCCGTGGTCATGAAGGAGAACACCTGCTTGGCAGGAAACTGTTTCACACCAACGGCCTTAAAATTGTCGTAATTCCAGGTCAAGGTTGACCTCCCATGTTTGTTGCTTTGGTAGGAAACCACGGCAGACAGGATGCGTCCATTGGTTTTTTGAGCATTCCAACGATATTCCATACTGCCCTTTTTCAGCACCAACGGTACGGTTTCACCCACTGTCGACAGACGCACGTCGAACGACTTCAGGTCTGATTCACTGACCTTCTCTTTCCCTGGAACCAACAACTGATTCCAGAAAAGTGCCTGCAAGCTGTAGAATGTCAGGCCATTGTCGCGCAGAAAATCCAACTCACGATAGTCGGCTCGCACGTACTCTTTGTGCATACGATCTATGATGAGCACACCATCGGGGGTGAATTCAATCCGTCCCACCTCTGTTCCCAAAAAGGGAATGAACACTTGCAGACGAATCACCTTGTCCTTCCGCATGCGTACAGAGCCTGGCGCAGAAATCTTCTTGCCACCTCGGGTAAGACTGAACGTCATGTTCCCAACGATGTTTCGCGCATAAACTTGATTATCATACACGCGCTGCACGAATGCCAGCTCTTGCATATCCTCAGCAATGCCGGGCGAGGTTGCACCCGTATGAGGCTCTTTACCTGGCAGGGGTTCCTTGACTATCGCTTTTTTGGAGGCACACGATGCCAGCAACAAAACAGCACACACGGTCAAAACCCCATGGAGTATTTTATTCATTTCTTGATGTATTTCTTCTGTTTAATCTTCCGTTCAATCAGGGCTTGATCATCTTTTGGCGCCCGTTTCAAGGCCTCTTGCCAATATTTCAGCGCCTGATCGATGTTCCCATTCATAGCATAAATATCCCCGGCATGCTCAATGATGACGGCGCTTTGCACGGAGTCGGTATCATTCTTCAATGCCTGATCAATGTACAACTTTGCCTCGGTGTAACGCTCTTGCATGAACAATATCCAAGCGTAGGTGTCCAGATAGGTCGCATTGTTGGGCGATGCCGTTACCGTTTTATAACTCATTTGCTCTGCCCGCTTCAAATTCTGACCATCTTCACTTAGAAAATAAGCATAGTTGTTCAAGCAAGCAATGTTGTCATCCTTCCATTGCAGGCAACTGTCATAGGCCGCAAAAGCTCCCTGTTGGTCGCCTTGCTGGTGCAACAAGTCGCCCATCATGGAATAAAACTCGCTCACCAGCTCGGTATCGCTCTTGTCGTTGATGGTACTCACGCCGCGTTTAAGGGCATCAATGGCCTTGGCTTGCTCATCTTGCTGCACATGGGCCCAAGCCATGTAGTAGTAATAAGCCATCTCGTCGGGCGTAAACTGCGCGCCTTCTTCACAAAGGGCGATGATTTTCTTCCAGTTCTTTCCGGGCAGATACATGCGCAACAACTGCAATCGGGCGGGCGAATTGTCGGGCGCAATGTCAATGACGTGTTGCAGGGCTGCCATCACCGTGTCCTGCGGCATCTTCTTCAAACTCATGTAGGCGGCTGCCAAGGAAGCGACGTCAGCATCTTTGGGATGGGCTTTCATCATGCGCTTGAACAGATTGAGTACCTCCGTGCTGTCGCGCTTGTGGTCTTCATTGTCCCGAATCACCTGCTGTAGCATCGTCATCTTGGTCTGAACTTCCGTGTCCTTACTCATCAAAATGCGGTCTCTCAGCGCAACTGCCTTCTCTTTGTCGCCCACTTGATTGTGGTAATCGTATAGCGAAGCCAGTACAAAACCATTGTCGGGCTCCTCATTCGCAGCCTGGGTAAACAGTTTATAAGCCTTCTTTTGTCCGCCATGCTGCATGAGCCAATTGCCTAACATCACCCTGTAATTCACGTCATTGGGATGACTGTCGGCCAGTTGTTGCAAGGTTTTGCGGGCCGCATCCTTATCACCCATCATTTCATAAACGCTCATTTTCGAAAGCGTAAGTTCCTCATTCGTTCCTTCAGCCTGCTCGATACGCTCCAAAACAGAAAGCATCTTGCCGTAATTTTTCTGCTGATTGTACAACTGTCCCAAAATGCTGAGCACATCCGTGCGCTGATGATCGTTTTCATACAGACGCTCATAGGCGGCGATGGCCTTGTCGAAAGCGCCCGTTCCGATGTAATATTGCGCCACCCGTTCTTGGTAGTGACTGTTTTCAGGTCGCAAGGCAGCCGCCTTCTCGAACTTTTCCAGCGCCAGCGTATCTTTTTTCTGTTGGGCCAACAAACGCCCTTGCGTATAATAAGCTTCGGCTCCCTGCGGATTGAGCGTCAAGCACTGGTGCAACAAACTATCCGCCATCTCCAGCTTGCCGGCATTCAGTTGACTAACAGCCTCAAGAAAGAGATAGTGGTATTGTGACTGCTTGTCCTCAAACAGCATTTTCTTCAAATCCGCTTCAGTCAGCGGTTTGTCTTCCGACGCCTGTGACCAAGCTGGCAAGGCCAAACCCATCAGCATCCAGCCCACAAACAAACAGCAAAGAATTGGATTCAAACTAATTTTCAAGTTTTGCTTCATCATGTTGACGCTTGCCTATTTCACACCCGTGTGGCCATAGCCTCCCGTTCCACGTTCGGTCTCATCCAACTCCTCCACTTCAACGAAATGCCCTTGTTCGTGTCGTGCTATCACCATTTGGGCGATGCGCTCACCGTCGCGGATGACAAATTCTTCCTGCGAGAAATTCACCAACAGCACCATCACCTCGCCCCGATAGTCGGCATCAATGGTGCCAGGCGTGTTGAGTACCGTGATGCCATGCTTCAACGCCAACCCGCTACGAGGCCGAACCTGAGCCTCGAATCCCTCTGGAAGGGCGATGAAAAGCCCCGTAGACACCAGCTTTCGTTCCATCGGCTTCAACACGATGGAAGCCTCAAGGTTGGCTCTCAAATCCATTCCTGCACTCTGACTGGTGGCATAAGCAGGCAACTGCTGATGACCTTTATTGATGACTTTTATCTGTATCATAACTATTCAATAATGTGCAAAAATAAGGAATAATCGCCATAAAGTGGCATTATTACTATTAAAAAGAACCAAATTACGCAAATTTCCACTACTTTTGCGTTATGAAATGGCAAAAATTAATTTCCAACAAAAGGCTTGGACAAGAGCTCAAGCACACCGAACGTCATGACGACCGGTCGGAGTTTAAACGCGATTACGACCGTCTTATCTTCTCGGCACCGTTCAGACGCATGCAGAACAAGACGCAAGTGTTTCCCCTTCCCGGCTCTATTTTCGTGCACAACCGCCTTACCCACTCGTTGGAAGTGGCCTCGGTGGGCATGTCGCTGGGCAATGACGTGGCGGCAAAACTGTGCGAAAAGCATCCCGAACTGCGCGGAACAACGTTCGAACAAATAGGAACCATCGTTAGTACTGCCTGCCTGGCACACGACATGGGCAACCCTCCATTCGGGCACAGCGGCGAAAAAGCCATCCAAACCTTCTTCACCGAGGGTGCTGGAACCTACCTGCAAGAACACGTAGGAGAACGATTCTGGGACGACATCACCCACTTCGAAGGTAACGCTAACGCCTTCCGACTGCTTACACACCGATTCAACGGTCGGCGAATAGGTGGGTTCGTGATGACCTACTCCACCCTTGCCAGCATCGTAAAATATCCATTTGCCAGCAGTTTGGCAGGGAGTCATCGAAAATTTGGCTTCTTCTCATCCGAAGAAGAAACCTATGTCAAGGTAGCGGAGGAATTGGAAATTACCAAACTCTCTGAGCCTCACCAACCCTTACGGTATGCGCGCCACCCGCTGGTGTATCTGGTTGAGGCGGCGGATGATATCTGCTACGAGATCATGGACATTGAGGATGCCCACAAACTCAAGATTCTTTCGTATGAGGAAACAGAGCATTTGCTCATGAATTTCTTTGACCCAGAGGTGCAAGCGCACATCCGCCAACGCATCAAAGACGAGGGCGTGACCGACAATAACGAGAAGGTGGTTTACATGCGGGCATCGGCTGTGGGCAAACTGGTTAACGAATGCGTGGAAGCCTTCGTGGCAAACGAGGAGACAATACTGAGTGGAACGCTACAAGGATCGCTCATCGACCACATCAGTGAGCTACAGCGCAAGGCTTACAGGCAATGCGCAGAACTATCGTACGAGCGCATCTACCACAGCAAACCTGTGCTGGATGTGGAACTGGCGGGTTACAAAATCATGCAAACACTCATGCAGACGCTCATCGAGGCGGCCGTCAACCCCGACCGTTTCTATTCGCAACAACTCATGCGGCGGTTCAGCAGCCAGTACGACATACAAAGTCCTGACCTCGAAACGCGCATCATGGCCGTGATTGACTACATCAGCGGCATGACCGATGTTTATGCCTTGGACATCTATCAGAAGATTAACGGCATATCTTTGCCCATTATTTGATAGATTGTAAAGTTGGGGCTTTTGTCTCTTCGAGTCGTGTTATTATAATGCATATTTGCCTTTTTAACATTGGTATTTTTACCCTTTACACTTCTTTTGGTATAGCTTGAAGAGCTGGGCAACGCACTCTGTTTCGGTCATGGAGGTGGGAAAGCCGTA
>CAKOVA010000059.1 GCA_934120735.1 uncultured Prevotella sp. | reverse complement strand
ATAAAGTCTGTAAAGTCGTATCCTATGGTTAGGTTCTTTAAGCGCAAGTAGGATGCATCTTCCAAGTACCAGTCCGAAGAAGTTGTGAAGTTACCGTTAGGATCGTTCTTCGAAATACGTGGAATATCGCTTCCTTTGTTTTCAGGAGACCAAGCATCCAATATCTTGTTCCAGCGGTTGAAGTTACCCTCTGTGTCACTCAGTGTAAGGTACTTTCCTACAAAGAGTGCCTGTGCGCCAGACACACCTTGGAACATAGCACTTACAGATAGTCCTTTCCAATTAAATCCTGCTGTGAGTGCATAGGTAGTCTTTGGCATAGAACTGCCACAATATTGCCGGTCTTTATCGTCAATCTTCCCATCGTTGTTGGCATCAACGAACTTCAAATCACCAGCTTTAGCATTGGGTTGTATGCGTTTTCCATCTTTGTCAACATATGCTGCAGCATCTTCATCACTTTGGAAAATACCGTCTGTCTTAATGAGGTGGAACGAGTTAAGAGCTTGTCCTTGCGTTGTCTGGAAAAGATTTGTGAGGTTTTTGAAATCATTATGTCCGTAAACGTCACCTACCCAGATGCCTGGATTACCTTTCTCATCATAGGTTCCAGTGTCGGTAACACGGTTTTTCAGCCATGCAAAGTTGCCATTGATATAATAAGAGAAGTCTTTATTCACTTGATCGTTCCATGCGGCTTGCACTTCCACACCTTCGTTCTTAACTTCTCCTAAGTTAACAAGCATGGCATCAAGTCCTATTGTCGAGGGCCAACCTACAGATTGTTGCTGTATAAGATTGTAGGTGCGCTTGTTGAAATAGTCAAATCCTAAAGACAGTCTGTTGTTGAACATGGTTGCATCCAAACCTAAATCCCACTGCTCTGATGTTTCCCAAGTCAACGATGGATTCAATGCTGTACCATTATATATGAGGGTTCCCCATAAGGTGTTACTTGTAACGCCGTACTGTGCACCTTCTGACCATACGTCTGATGACAGTTGGGCAGCTTTGTAGCCATAGCCAATGGAGCCAAGATTACCAACACGTCCCCAAGAAGCACGAAGTTTCAGTAAGTTTAGATTATTATTTTTAGGGAACCAGCTTTCATTTGAGATTTTCCATGCACCTGTAAAAGCGGGGAAGTCGCCATAGTTGTTATCCTTAGGCAGACGACCTGCGTAGTCTCTACGCCATGATGCTGTTAGGAAATAGCGATCATCGTACGAATAAGAAGCACGTGCAATGCAAGCTACGTTTGCATCAGGACCAATAAGATAGTCGTCTGGTGTGGTAGTTCCAGCGTATGCCAAGTATTGAAGAGCAGGAGTTTCGTCCGAGAAACCACGTGCATTCACACTAACACCTCGTTGTACTAACTTGTTGGCTGTTGTAGATAACAAGAGCCCCAGGTTGTGTTTTCCAAAGGAATTATCGTAAGTCAGTGTATTTTCTGTCATCCATTTTTTATATCTGTAAGCCGATTCGTTCATCTCGTTAAAGAGTTGTGGCTTACCAGATTCAGGACGCATAGGGTTGAACTCCTTATAGAAGTTGTTTTCAATGTTGAAAGAAAATCTGCTGGTATACTTCAATCCTGGAACAATGTCATGAAGCTGTAGTGAGGTGGTTGACCACATATCACTCGTTTTGTCATAAGCATTGCTGGCACATAGTATGCGCACTGGGTTGATGGCATCACCATGGATGTCGGTGTAACCGTTACCAGGCTCTGAAACGCCACCATAAGTTCCGTCTGGATTGTAAACACTGGCACTCGAAGGCATGTGTAATGCGTTCATAATGACACCACCTTCAGGGTTTGCAGTGTTGGCTCCGCGCATTTGCGAGTTGCGCCAAGTGAAATCCTCTGTAATGGTTATCCATTTGTTAATGTCGAACTGACCGTTATAATGTATGGTGTGTCTCTTGTTGAATGTGCCAATCAATACACCATCATCACCGTCATAGGCATAACTCAAACGGCTTCTTGCCGAGGAGGTACCTGTGTTGATAACCACGTTGTGTCTTTGGTAGAAAGCATTTCTAAATACTTCGTCCATCCAGTCTGTACGATTGGTGGCGATATAAGGATTCACTTTTGTATCCCAGCCAATAGGAGTATCCAGTCTTGCTGCCTTATACGAGATATTAGCCAGCTTGATTTGCTCTTCTGCAGTGAGTGCTTTGGGCAGGTTGGTAGCTTGTCTGAAACCATATAAACCGTCATAACTCAAGCTCACTTTTCCTTCTTTGGCTTTCTTGGTTGTTACCAACACACAGCCTCCAGCTCCCGATTGTGCACCATAGATGGCTGCTGATGCAGCATCTTTCAGTACAACAATTGACTCTATGTCATTCATAGAAGGAATAGGAGCACCAGGAATGCCGTCTACAACCCACAGCACATTGTCGCCATTCATGGAGCCTTGTCCGCGAATGACAATGTTTGGTGCAGAAGTAGGGTCACCTCCATTGGCTGTAATAGTAACACCTGCCAACTGACCTTGCAGCATACCCTCCGTAGAGCTGACTGGACGAACGGATAGTTTATCCGCATTATTAATCACACCTACAGAAGCAGAAAGGTCTTGTTTGCGTTGACCAGCACCGTAGCCTAATACAACCACCTCATCAAGGGAGGCACGATCTTCTGCCAAAACAACATTTAAGTTGTTGCTAACTACTGTTACTTTTTTAGTAACATACCCAATAGATGAAATCTGCAGTTCAGCATTTCTTGCAACGCTGAGTGTAAATTTACCATTCACGTCTGTGACAGTACCGTTGCTACTACCTACAATTTTAATGGTAGCACCAATAACTGGTTCTCCATTAGTATCGGTTACGGTACCTGTAATGTGGTCAGCTTTCTGCTGACTCATCTCTACCTTGTTTGCATTTGCATTATATGCAGATGCCATTGTAGGCAAACACAGTGTCAATGCCGTTAAAGCGGTGACTTTGAATAGCTTGTTTTTGTTGCCTACTGAAAAAATAAACTTCTTCATGCAGTTGAAATTAATAGTAATAGTATTATTGTTTTAGATTTCTCTTTTTGCCATGCAAAGATAATTAGCGTAGCTTATATTTTTAGCATAAGTGGGTAAAAATAGATATGATTCTTGTTCTTTTCATAGTTTTGTAATCTATTCGTAATAAATGAGTTGCTTGTATTTCTCTTTTATTATTGAAAACTTCTTATTAGATTTTAAGACCTTTGGTTCAATGTTACAAATTTAATACTTTTTTATAGAATACAGAAACGTTTTTGCGTATTTTAATATTGAAAATGCGCAAATACGTCAAATAAGGTGTGGCTCATTCATTGAAGAATGGTATCTTTACATCGTAAAAACGCCAAAAAACAGCGTGTGTGAAATTGGTAGCACGCTGTAAAGAAGGATAATAGATGCTGAACTTTCTTTACAAAGTGCCTCTCATAACTCGCGTGTAAATCACCAACGTCACAGTTGGTCGCAAATACGCTAAAAATGAGCGATATTTGTAATTCGTTGATGTTGAATATGTTATGCTTAAATCTTTTCTTTTTGATTCTTATATTATTCTCTTTTATCGACTAAAGCATTGAGATAAGCCTCCAATTTGCATGCTTTAATGCTGCTGAAGCATGTGAATAATACCCTTAAAGCGTGTTTCCAAGAGCGTAAGATCAATGATCTAACTTGAAAAGACGTTTTTCTTGTTCAAATCAGTGTACTTTTGTTGATGGTTTGCCTATTAAAATTTTCTATTTTGAAGATTTTCAATGACCGTTTTTTTGTAAAATAATTGTACAAAATAGTAATGTCTGTTGATAGCATTTGCTTCCTGTTTCTTTGGCCATACAACAATGCCTTTTATGCCATAGGTTTCTTTATACGAGGGGAAGGTACATGCGGCAAACGAGCCATGCGTCTTGGTCTTTTTGTTTGGCACAGGTTAAAGACCTCCTGCAAGTAAATGGTGGGCGTAGGCTTCTGTAAAATTGGATAGAAAAATAAGGCGTACCATATTTAGAATAATATCAAATCATCATTCATGTCATGATAATATATTTCCTCTTTTATAGTAGAATGCTTACGTGGATTTATAAAGAAAGCGGGTATCAAACAAAGTTGATCCCGCTTTTATCGAATGCTGTACGATGTATTTACCTCAATGTAGGTAAGTGCTATCGTACTGCTTGATGAAAAGACTACGCCATGCTTAACAATAATCTCATTGAATGTTCATCCTTTCATCTCCAATGGCAATTAGTCTAATTGTGCCAACTTGTTGTTAGATCCCAGTACGTTTACAATCTTATGCGTGTAAAGTTCTGTCATCAAGTCGCGAGCTGGACCACAGTATTTACGTGGGTCAAACTCTCCTGGTTTCTCGTTGAACACCTTGCGAACAGCAGCGGTGAAAGCCAAACGAGAGTCAGAGTCGATGTTAATCTTGCAAACAGCGCTCTTAGTAGCCTTGCGTAATTGTTCTTCTGGAATACCAACTGCATCAGGCAACTTGCCACCATTCTCGTTGATAATCTTCACATACTCCTGTGGAACAGAAGATGATCCGTGGAGAACGATTGGGAAACCAGGAAGCTTCACCATGATTTCGTCCAAGATATCAAATGCCAAGGGAGGTGGTACCAACAGACCAGTCTTCGGGTCGCGTGTGCACTGCTCTGGAGTAAACTTGTAAGCACCGTGAGATGTACCGATAGAGATAGCCAACGAGTCAACACCCGTACGCTTCACGAAATCGATAACTTCTTCTGGTTTTGTATAGTGAGACTTCTCGGCTACAACGTCATCTTCAACGCCAGCCAATACGCCAAGCTCACCTTCTACGGTAACATCAAATTGATGTGCGTATTCAACAACCTTCTTTGTCAGAGCGATATTCTCTTCGTAAGGAAGTGAAGAACCGTCAATCATGACAGAAGAGAAGCCGTAATCGATACAGCTCTTGCATGTTTCAAACGAGTCACCGTGATCCAAGTGCAGTGCGATTTCAGGATGCTTGCAACCCAACTCTTTCGCATACTCAACAGCACCCTGCGCCATGTAGCGAAGCAATGTTGGGTTGGCGTAGGCACGAGCACCTTTTGAAACCTGCAAGATAACAGGTGACTTTTGGTTTGAAGAAGCCGTGATGATGGCTTGCAACTGCTCCATGTTATTGAAGTTGAATGCTGGGATGGCGTAACCGCCATTGATGGCTCTCTTAAACATCTCGCGTGTGTTTACGAGACCTAATGATTTGTAATCTACCATATTATTTAAATATTTAAAGTGAGTTTCCACTATCTTAGGGAATCAATGCAAAGTTAGCATTTTAATTTGGCATGACAAAGTGATGCAACATTTTTTAATGAATGAACTCCCGTGCATAATCTTTCTGTCTAATGAGAGCCATCTTTGCCTGCCTAATTGTCAATTGTACATGTCAAAATCAGATAGTTGTCAAACCCCTGTTACTTTTTGACGGAAAAATGATTGGAATGTCCAATCTGTTTTCATTAAAATGGTTAACTTTGCATAACCGATAAATCTATACGTTAGCAAAAAAATAATATAGCAATAAGATACGATGAAAAAACTATTTGTTCTACTGGCTTTGTGTGTTGCTTCGATGCATGTCGTGGCACAAAACAAACCCATGAAGGAGTTCGTGGATGAACTCCTATCTAAAATGACCTTAAAAGAGAAGTTGGGCCAGCTGAATCTGTTGCCTGCGGGGAATATAACCACGGGGGCGGTGCAAAACAATCCCATCGTTCAGCAAATCAAGGATGGTGAATTGGGTGGCGTGTTCAACATCAAAGGGCTGGATGAGATTCGCACTTTGCAGGAAATGGCTATCAAGAAATCTCGCCTTGGCATTCCATTGCTGGTGGGTATGGACGTGATTCATGGTTACGAAACCATCTTTCCGGTTCCTTTGGCCTTAGCTTGTAGTTGGAATTTGAAGGGCATTGAGAACAGCGCGCGTGTGGCTGCACTCGAAGCAAGTGCCGAGGGAGTGAACTGGACCTACTCGCCTATGGTCGACATCTGTAGGGATGCGCGGTGGGGACGCATTGTGGAAGGTGCCGGAGAAGATCCTTATTTGGGCAGTCTTATCGCTAAAGCCATGGTCAAGGGCTATCAAGGTGATTACACTTTGCCATCTAACATCATGGCTTGTGTGAAGCATTTTGCTTTGTACGGTGCGTCAGAAGCTGGGCGAGATTACAACACTGTGGATATGAGTAGGCTGCGAATGTACAACGAGTATTTTGCTCCTTACAAGGCAGCTGTTGAGGCTGGGGTGGGTAGTGTGATGACCTCGTTCAACCTCGTGGATGGCATTCCGGCCACAGCCAATGCTTGGTTGGTTAATGACGTGCTGCGCAAACAATGGGGATTTGACGGCTTTGTCGTCACTGATTACGCTTCCATCCATGAAATGACAACGCATGGCGTCGGCGATTTGGCAAACTCTTCAGCTCGAGCCTTGCGTGCAGGTACCGACATGGACATGGTGGCAAAAGGGTTTATCGGCACGTTGGAGCAATCACTGGCCAACGGACAGGTTTCCATGGCTGACATCAACCAGGCTTGTCGCAGGGTGCTGGAGGCGAAATATAAGTTGGGTTTGTTCAAAGATCCTTATAAATTCGTGAGGGTGAAGAACAGGAATCAGTACGTATATACTGCTACTAATCGGAAAGCGGCTCGTGATTTGGCAGCTGAAACGTTTGTGTTGTTGAAGAACGAGAACCAGGTTTTACCTTTGAAGAAGCAGGGGAAAATCGCTTTAATCGGCCCTCTGGCCAACGATCGAGCTAATCTTTGTGGCACCTGGTGTGTGGCGATGGCTCCCGAACGCTATTCAACGTTGAAAGAAAGTATGGAGCGTGCCTTGAAAGGAAAGGCTCAATTGCTCTACGCACAAGGCTGCAACATCGCTTCAGACGATGCTTTACAGAAGGCTGGTGAGCAGGGTAAAAACATCATGCGGGTTGATGATGCGCAAGCAAAAGCCGAGGCTCTTGCCGTGGCTGCGCAGGCTGATGTCATCATTGCCGCCATGGGAGAGGTGGCTGAGTTTAGCGGTGAGAGCCACAGTCGGGTTAATTTGGAACTGCCTGACGTGCAAATGGCTCTGCTTAAAGAACTTGTTGCGACCGGAAAACCAGTGGTATTGCTGAACTTCTCGGGCCGTCCCACCATCTTAAATTGGGAAAAAGCGCATGTTCCGGCTATCTTGAACGTGTGGTTCGGAGGCAGTGAAGCGGGTGATGCCATTTGTGATGTGGTCTTTGGTGACAAGAATCCATGTGGCAAACTCACCACCAGTTTTCCGCAACATGTGGGACAAATTCCTTTGTACTACAATCATTTCAACACCGGTAGGCCTGTCGCAGACGGTGCTGACCGCTTCTTTAGCTTCCAGAGCAACTATCTTGACGTTCGCAATGATCCACTTTATCCCTTCGGCTATGGGCTTAGTTATACCACTTATCAGTATGGTGAGCTGAAGTTGGACAGCAAGACAATGAGCCCACATGGCCAAATTACCGTTACTATTCCCGTGACAAATACCGGCAACAGGGATGGAATAGAGGTCGTACAGCTTTACATTCGCGACGTGGTGGGTAGCATCGCCCGACCCGTTAAAGAGCTGAAAGGTTTTCAACGCTTGTCGCTCAAGGCTGGTGAAACAGCCACTGCGACATTCACCATTGATGCCAGTAAGTTGAAATTCTACAACTATGACTTAAAAGAGGTGGTCGAACCGGGTGAGTTTGACGTGATGGTTGGCCCCAATAGTCGTGACCTCAAGCGTGCCACCATCACCGTTCAATAAGATAAAGTGGCCGCATCGGTGAGATGGGTGACGGTGATTTGCCGCCGCCCACCTAATCAGTTAACGCCTGTTCTTCATCATAGTCAACATGATGAAGCTTCAGAAAGCGGGTGTATTCTTCTTGAAATGATATTTTCTTGTGGTGTTCTGCCTGCTGACTGATATACGCTAATGTTTGATTAACCATAGATTGACTGACGGAGAATGCGGCATATCCTCCCTGCCATGCAAATTGTTTATAATGGTTGTCTATCGTTTTTATCCACCTACTGCTGTTGCGTTTAATCTCTTCTACGACATGGACTATCGTTTCATTCTTGTTGAAAGCAAACAGTATATGTACATGGTCTTCAATACCACCGACACGTATAACGTTACACCCCGTAGTGTTTACTAGTTGTCCGATATATTGGTGAACACGAGGCAAATCAATTTTCCTTATTAATGCACTTGTTGTTTTTACATGAAATATAAGATGTATATAGATTTTAGTTAATGATTGCGACATGATTTTGTAAAAGATGTTAGGTTAAGGTTGGTTGATTATGTGAAGTGGTATTATTAAATTGGATATTGCGCATGATGGCAATAATTCTTTATTTGTGGTGAATGTCGTTTGTATTGTTCGTATGGTCAATATTGGTTTGGTTTGAATATCGTGTTTATTGTGCGCATAGTAAGTTTTGATTAGTGATGAATGTCGTTTGTATTGTTCGTATAGAAAATATTGATTTGGTTTGAATATTAAATGTAATGTGCGCCTCGAAGAGGCAAAAGCCTATAGCCCGAGGCAACGCCTCGGGTGATTGTGGGGGGCGGGGATACGCCCTGTAAGGGCAAAAGCATGCGTAATGTTTTGATATGTAGTGCTTTTGCCCTTACAGGGCGCAAGCCATCGTACGGATGTTTACCCCAGGGTGATACCCTGGGCTATAAGCTTTTGCCTCTTCGAGGCGAACGTTAGCGATGCGTCATCATCCAATTTGTCGCTCCGGGCTATAGGCTTTTGCCTCTTCGAGGCGCATGTTATCGGAGCATCGTAACCCAGAGTGTTGTCCCGAAGTTTGTGCTTTTGCCTTTTCAGTGCGTACCCAAATGCACATGGCGGTGGGCTTGTTGCATTTCAAGGGATACTCTTCTCTGTATATAGCTTGCGGGTCGTTATGCCAGACTATGTATTGTTGGGCTTTCTGTCGATGCCGTGTAAGCAGTAGTATTTGGATTTTTATTGCCGAATTGTTACCTCTCGCATGCCAAGCCCATTAACTCGGCTGCGTTCCTGCGCTGCTCTGATTAATCGAGAGCCTCGGTTTCGAGGCGCTCCACGTTGCCGGTCACGGGGTTTAGCACGATGTGCGTGGTGAATTTCTTGCCCCACAGCTCGCCGCTGAGGTTCTCCACGCGGCCGAACTGGGCTGCATAAGTTTCAAAAGAGGCTGCCGGTTGTTCTTCTTTGTACAGCGTGATTTTGATTTTTCCCGGCAGATTTACGTTGATGCCCACGTCGCGCTTGTCTCTTTTCTTCACTTCCACGGGCATCTTCAATGTTGGCATTACCTGTTCATCCTGAATGCTGATGTAGTAGGGTGCGCCACCCAAATCGTCTTGGTCCACCATGCCCAAGTGCTTGGAAAAGCGGAAGAGCAGCGCCTTGTTCACCTCTTTCGCCGGCACATAGTCAACAAATACCTGCATGGTGTCTACGGTTGTGGTGCCTTGGAAGAACCGCAGCATGGCCTTTTCCTGCACGTTCAGGTTGTTCAGCATAATCTTCAGTTGCTCGCCATCCTTTGGCATGAATTCGGCTTCGCCGCGCGACAACTGGTTCTTACTGTCGCGAATGTCGTAAATGTCCTGTGCAATCAGCTCGGCGGTCTTGGCACTACTGCCCGCCGCCAACATCTCTGCCGTCATGTATTTGGCCGGGTCGATGGGCGAAGGCTTCTGCGCTGGCTTGAACGCAGGTTGGCTCTCCACCGCCTTCGGTTTGTCGTTCACGGCCATGATGACCCCGTTTTGGTCGCGGCTCACACTCACAATGCTGTGTTTCTTGTCGATGGTAGCCGTGAATTGTTTGGCCGAATCGGGCACCGCGTAGGTGTCCATCTGTGTCGCCACGATGCTGTAAGTCGTCGTAGGCTGGTCGTTTACGGGCGTTTTGATGAATCTTTCAGAATATCGGGCGTATTCACCTGGCGTGAAAGTGGTTTTCTCGATGAGCAACGCGAAGCGCAAAGCCGTCTTCGGAAGAAAGTAAGTAACCCCCTCTGTTGGTATTTGTGCCTGTGCCGTAGCATGGCAGAAGGCCAGAAACAGGGTTGATAAAATGAGCTTATTCATGTTTTAGTCGTTTAATCGTTTGAATGCTTGAGGGATGAATTGCACGATGTCGCCGGCCGTCATGCTCTCCTGTCCCAGTTCTTTGGCGGCCAAGTCGCCCGCTAGTCCATGCAGGAACATGCCCACGGCGCAGGCATCAGCCGGTTGGTAGCCACGCGCCGACAGTCCCGTGATGATGCCTGTTAGCACGTCGCCGCTGCCCGCCGTAGCCATTCCCGCATTGCCGGTGGCGTTGAAGATGACGTGACCGTCGGGCAGACAGAGTGCCGTGTGATGCCCTTTCAGCAACACATAGCCATGCAGACGTTGGGCCAGTTCGATGGCCTTTTGCAGTCTTTCGTAGCCACCCCCACAGGTATTTCCCACCAGTCGGTCGAACTCTTTGGGGTGTGGCGTCAGGATGATGTTCTTGGGCAGCTGCTGCATCCATGCGCGGTGCGTACCCAGCATGTTCAAGGCATCGGCATCGACGACCACAGGACACTGTGCACGCCTTACTTGTGCAATCATAGCGATGGCCGTGGTCTCATCCTGTCCCAGTCCGGGACCGATGCCCAACGCGTCAAAGTCGTCGGTATCAACCGGCTCGCTGAACACATTTTCGTCGGCATCGGCGCGCATTACCGCTTCCGGTACGCTGATTTGCAGGATGTCGTTGTTGCGCTTGGGCGAGCATACCGTTACCTTTCCCACGCCGACTCGCAGACATGCCCTCGTTGCCAGTACGGCTGCGCCGGCCATGCCATAGCTGCCAGCCACCAAGAGCGCGTGTCCCATGTCGCCTTTGTGCGCCGTGCAGGGCCTATGGAGCAGTTTTTGCCGCACGTCTTGCTCTTCTAAGATGGTGTAAGTCGCATCCGTCTTGTTGATAAACTCCTCGGACAACCGGATGTCCAGCACCTTTACACGGCCGAGGAAGCATTGCATGTCTGGCAGCATCATGGCCAGTTTCTTTTGTTGTAGCGTCAGGGTTAGGTTGGCCTTGATGATATGTGTGCGCACGTTGAACGTGTTGTCCTCGGGCAGCAGTCCCGATGGTAGGTCGATGCTCACTACCTGACAAGCCGACTGGTTGATGTATTTCACCAGCGAGGCAAAGCCGCCGTTGAGCGGTTTGTTAAGTCCCGAACCAAAAAGACCGTCCACCACCAGGGTGTCTGCGTCCAGTGTGGGCGGCTCAAAGTTGAGCGTAATCTCCTTGAACAGGTGTGCTTTTTTCGCCTCAACGATACGTTTCTTGTTGATGGCACAGTCTTCCGACAGCTTGTTGCTGGTGTTGAACAGATAGACACTCACCATGTAACCTTTTTCCGTCAGCATGCGAGCCACGGCCAGCGCATCGCCTCCGTTGTTTCCCGGACCGGCAAACACCACGACGGGCGTGCGGTCGGTCCATTCATCGGTAATGGCTTGGGTTAAAGCCTGTGCTGCGCGTTCCATCAAGTCGATGCTTTTAATGGGTTCGTGCGCAATGGTATGTTGGTCAAGCTCATGTATCTGAGCACTTGTAAATATCTTCATCCTTGCAAAAATACAAAAATAATACCAATGCATTAGCATGGGTTGTCCTATTTTTCGTTAATTTGAATCAAAATGGGGCATCCGTTTTTACGGCTCTTTCATTGAAGGGCAATGTTATTTAACAACAAATGTAACAAATGTAACGAATGAAGTAAATAAAGCAATGAACGCAAGCGTTCTGCCAATGAAACAAAACTTCCCACATGAACATGCTGCACATCTTTGCTAAATTCACTTGATTTTGTGAACGCTGGCGTTCATTGATTTCAAACAATCGAATTTGTTTTATTGGTTCAATTCGTTGTTGAAACAAATGATTGATATGAGGATGAAAAACAAAGTCATGGCTATTGGCCACCAAACTCAATGCAATTGGCTGCCAAACTCAATGCAATTGGGCATCAAACTCAATGCTATTAAAATGGTTTTGTAACCCATTGACTAACTGATAGATAAAACTTTGGCGAACGAGGTGATGATAGAGTAATGGTAAAAAAATATCCCTGCAATCCCGAAGGATTACAGGGAAACACCCCAGTGGGCGTTGACGGATTCGAACCGCCGACCCTCTGCTTGTAAGGCAGATGCTCTAAACCAGCTGA
>CAKOVA010000058.1 GCA_934120735.1 uncultured Prevotella sp. | reverse complement strand
CTCTTTGTTTTTTACACTTTTGTGTAATCTTTTTAAGGTATTCCGCATTAAAAATGTACTTTTGTAGTGAAATATATTAGAGAACCTTAGCACGTTTAGCAGATATGACAGACATAAAAGATTTCTTTATAGCATCAAACACCGTGCATAATGCACCTGACTATGATTCCAATGTACTCTCTACGTTGGTGCAAACCATAGAGGCTTTTACTCGTGTTACCTATCAGAGTGTTTACTTGATAGACTATTACAGGCAGGAATTTCTTTATGTGTCAGACAACCCTTTGTTTCTTTGTGGGCATACTGCAAAGGAGGTGAAGGAATTAGGGTACAGTTTTTACTTGGAACATGTGCCGGAGGAGGAACAAAAAATGCTCGTGGAGCTGAACAGCAGTGGGTTTAAGTTCTTTGATACTTTCGACAACGTTGATAAATACCAATGCTCTATGTCATATCATTTTCATCTGAAGAGTGGAACAAGGAGCAAACTGATCAACCATCAGCTTACTCCCATTCTATTGACCGATGAGGGCAAGATATGGATTAGTATGTGTGTTGTTTCCCTATCTTCACATAAAACAGCAGGGCATGTAGAGTTCCACAAGAGTGGGTTCCGCAATTATTGGAAATACTCTTTTGAGGGACATCGGTGGAAGGAATGCGAAGGAGTATCGCTTAAAGAAGAGGAACTTGAAGTTCTCAGGTTATCTGTGTCAGGGCTTACGATGACAGAAATTGCAGACAGAATGTGCCGCTCGTTAGATTCCATTAAATTCTACAAACGCCACGCCTTTGAAAAGTTAGGCGTGGCGAATATTACAGAAGCTATCTCAAGGGCAACCTTAAACAAATTGTTCTGAGAAAAGAAACTTCGCTTATTGCAAAAGTGAGGAGAAATAGAATTTTGGAAAATAGTTCACAGGTTTTCCTGTAGCAAGATTGTACATTGCCGTTGTACACAATCCCGCTGTAATCCATGATGCGATGGATAGTTGTGGAGGTGGTAGCATTTCGCTTTCCTTTTTATATTGGGTTACAATTTTGTCTAACCACTCTTTGGGCTGATTCCAAAAAGCCCCGTGTCCTGTAACATATTCAGCCACTTTCAACTCAAACCCTTTAGATTCTTCCGTCAGTTCAGATAAAGAATGCCCCAATGGGTCTACAACCGTAACAAAACCTGCCCAACCAAAGTTGTATGGGTGCAGTACAGGAATTTTTCTTTCTTTGCATATTTCATCAAAGACGAATGGGGTCTTATCCTTAAAGTCCAAGGCATTGACAGCCACATCATGACCATTCAATAATTTTTCAATGTTGTCTGGGGTCAGAAATTCCGTATGAAAGTCTATCTGTGCATTGGGATTGATACTTAGCAGACGTTCAGCCAAACACTCCGCTTTGTATCTGCCAATGTCATCCTCCGTATAGTTCTGCCTGTTAAGGTTGCTTCTCTCAACCTTATCACCATCGGCAATTGTAATATGCTCGAAACCAAACCGCAAAGCACATTCAGCCACGATACTACCAATGCCTGCACCACCAAGGAATATGTTATAATCCTTAATCAAACTTTGTTCCTTCTCGCTCACGTAGAGCCTGTTTCTACTGTATCTTTGTTCCATAGTCAATAATTATTTTTGGCAAAAGTAGAATCTACAATACAGATATGCACTACACAAAAGTGTAAAAAACTCTCATTCCACTGATTATTTTAGATTTTATAACATATTCAGAGCGTGATAAGCTACTCCTGATAATGTTCGTCTAATAATCTCTCCAAGTCCGACATCTTATAAAAGTATCTTCCCTGCAAACTGAGTATATGGGATAATCCTCCTGTCCCTATAGTCCTGCAAGGTACGAGGGCTGATATACAGCCGCTCGCACACCTCCTTGCCTGTAAGGAAATGCTCACCGCCAAACAGCGGTTTGTGTGTCTGTGCCACTTCCTTTATCCGTCTGTTCACTCTTTCAAGTGCGGACAGCACCACCTGCATATCATTCGCTTCCATATTCAAGTCCTTTATTGACTCCATTGTCATCTTGTTTTATGTGTTATTCTTAGATTTAACTGTTTTAGGCTTCTCCGATTTAGTCTGCAGCAGCCGCTCCACGTCCTCACGCTTGTTATAGCACTTATTCCCGATTTGCGTAAATGGCAGCACGCCCGTATCACGATAATGCTGCAAGGTGCGCTTGTTGATGTTCAACAGCCGTCACACATCGCCGTTGTGCAGCCAGTCCGTGTGCTTACTCTTTGCTCCGAATGCCTTGTGGCAGCATTCCGCAAGATTCAAGATTTCATCTCGAAGCTTTGCCAAATTGTCTCCGTAATGATGTAATAGTTCATAATCATATTTTATTATTGTTTGTTGTTTCAGTTCTTTCCTATTTCCATCGGCAAAGGTAATGGCGTGCGTGCGTCTCTCAAAGCAACGAGGAACAGCAGGGAAGTGTCGGGAAGAATAAGAAAAGAGTACTTTTTATGATTTTGTAACCAACAGATAATCAAACGGTTACATCCGTATTATAAAAATAACTGTTAAGAACGCCCTGATTTTCACTCTTCATTTTACAGAATGTCCCATGCAGCACAGCATCAACTTGGCGATGCCGTGCGTTATTTCACGGTTTAGCGGTTGCGCTTGGAGGTAACGCGGCCCGACTTGGTCAATGTTAACGTCACATTCTGCAATTGGCGATTCGGTATATCGAATATCACGTTCGGATTCATTCGCCTTCCCCTGAACTTCACTTCCAAGTGCAAATGCTCTGTAGTGGCTCGGCCTGTACGCCCCGTAAGGCCAATCACATCACCGGCCTTCACGCGCTGTCCCACCTTGACCAGGTTTTTGTACTGATGACTGTACAGCGTTTCAAAACCATACCGGTGCTTGATGGTGATACAATTTCCGTAACCATAATGCGGCCCAGAAAGGGTCACCACGCCATCAAAGGCGGCCAGAATTTTATCTTTCGGCTTGGTTTTGAGGTCTGAGCCGCTATGACCTCGCCTGCCTCCGTAGGGACTGATGAGCTTGGCGCCTGGCAAGGGAAACGCCCAATGACCCGATTTTTCCACCTCAGCCAGATTCAATTGGAATGAGTTACCTTGTGCGAAGGGATTGTCGGGATCGACACCCAGCCGTCGTTCCTGTTCAGACACCACGGCAACATCCACATGACGGCCCTTTTGTGTGCATTTAATCATTCGGCGTCTGAGCTGATGACTGTTGCTCTCGATGATGATTTCTGGACGGATGCGCTTGCCGTCCACCATGATGGCAAACGTGCAAAAGGCTCTACCAGCCCGCTCACCCACGATGGCGAGAGTTTGTCCCGCCTTGACCGTTTCGCCAACCTTAACCAGATTTTGCGCATTGTTGCCATAAACGGTTTCCAAACCATTGGGGTGGCGAACCACCACCACATGGCCGTATTCGGGAAACTTGCGTGACAAGCGAACCACACCGCCGAACATGGCCTTCACGGCATCGCCCTTCTTGGTTACTATCTCCATGTAGAGATTGGGCAAGGTTTTGGGCTTTCCAACGGGAAGCGGAAACGAATATTCGTTGTCCTTGAGCTGTGTGAAGTCGATTGAAAACGATTTTTCCTTGTCAAACAGATGGGGCGTGGAGATGCTGATTTGCTGTTGTTCGGCCGCTGTGAATTGGTTAACCACGGGTGCAAACGCAGACAGCGTCACAACGGTGGTTGCAGCCAAGAGTATATTTCTTAAATGTAGTTTCATTCATCAACAAAAATAATGTGCAGACAAGGCACTACTCCCGCCGGGGGCGGTGCTGCCTGCATGGTTTACAACAAAATGATGCCGTTATAGATTCTGCCCGACTGGATACCTAACCGCCGGGCCGAGAAATATGCATCCACCTGCTCGTACGTACAGATGCCAGTGGATAGGATTCGGTCATCACTTACGCCCGCTTCTAACAGTTGCAAGCGGTTGCATTCGGGCAGGTTGATATGCCATTTGTCCATCTGTTGGCTGATGGCAGGCATGGTGAAGCCGGCTTGTGCGAATGCCTGATACACCTCATCGCCCACTTCAAAATGGCGCAACGAGATGCCCGGGCCGATACAGGCATGCAGATGTGAGGGCTGCGTGTGATAGGACTGTTGCATCGCCGCAACGGCTTTTTGCACGACGCGCGAAACCGTTCCGCGCCAACCAGCGTGCACGGCAGCAGCTGCATGGTGCTCCTCATCGTACAACAGCACAGGGATGCAGTCGGCTGTTGACACGCCAATACAAACATGGGGGATGGCCGTGATGAGCACGTCAACGCCTTCGAGCAACCGCTGACGTGTAGACGGCGAGAGGGAGAAGAACTCTTCTGCGATGATTCGGGCCTCGGTGCCATGAACCTGGTGCGCCATTAACAAATGGGCATCGCCTATTTGCAGCTCGGCGCACAGGGCCTTGCGGTTCATCATGACCGCATCGGGAGCGTCTCCGCAATAAGGATTGATGTTGAATTCACCATACCGGCCTTCACTCATTCCACCTTTCCGCGTGGAAGAGAATGCTCTTACACGCGGGTGCAGGGAATGATATGTGAGTTGTGGGTTGGTCAAAATATCGTTGTTTGGTAGTATCGAAGCCCTGGTTAATTGTCCAGGTCCTCGTATTCAAAATCTTCCAGGTCGGCGACATCGTCGAGATCATCATCGTTGACGTATTCTATCTCGGCAAACTCTCCCTCATCTGCCAACTCTGCGGCAAACTTGTCAGGGTCTTTGTCACGGTGCACCAGATTGTCCTCGGCAATGATTCCCTTGAGTTTGTTGCTCTCACTGTTGAGTTCTTGCCACAGAATGTCCTTCAGCTCGTTGAGTCCTTTTCCCGTGACGGCAGAGATAAAAATCACCGGAAGGTCGGTAGGCAGGGTTTCATGAAGCATCTCAATGAGTTCGTCATCCAGCAAATCGCACTTCGTTACCGCCAAGACACGATGCTTGTCCATCATGTCGGGGTTGAACGTTCGCAACTCGTTGAGCAAGATGTCGTATTCCCGCTTGATGTCATCGGTATCGCCCGGCACCATGAAGAGCAGCAGGGAGTTGCGCTCGATGTGTCGCAAGAAACGAAGTCCGAGGCCCTTTCCCTCACTCGCTCCTTCGATGATACCCGGAATGTCGGCCATGACGAACGATTTGTGGTCACGGTATTCCACGATGCCCAAGGAGGGTTCGAGCGTGGTGAACGGATAGTTGGCTATCTTGGGGCGTGCGCTGGATATCGCTGACACCAAGGTAGACTTGCCTGCATTGGGGAATCCAACCAAGCCAACGTCGGCCAACAGCTTCAGTTCGAGTATGATGGTGAGTTCCTGCATAGGCTCACCGGGTTGCGCATAGCGCGGTGCCTGATTGGTAGCTGTGCGGAATTGGAAGTTACCCAGTCCGCCTCTACCGCCTTTGAGCAACAGCACCTCTTGTCCATCCTCGGTGACATCACAGATATACTTGCCCGTCTCGGCATTGTACACCACCGTTCCGCAAGGCACGTCGATATAGACATCCTTGCCGTCGGTGCCGTGTCGCTTGTCGCGACCACCATTGCCACCGTGCTCGGCAAAGATGTGTCGGTCGTACCTGAGGTGCAACAGCGTCCAGTAGTTATGGTTTCCACGGAGATAGATGCTGCCCCCTTTGCCGCCGTCACCACCGTCGGGTCCGCCGTTGTAGTTGTACTTAACATGACGAAGGTGCATGGATCCCCGGCCGCCCTTACCCGAACGGCAGCAAATCTTTACATAGTCTACGAAATTGGAAGCCATCTTTTACTTTGAACTTTGAGGTTTGAACTTTGAACTGTTCTTACTTTGAACTTTGAGGTTTGAACTTTGAACTGTTCTTACTTTGAACTTTGCACAGTGAAGGTTGTGATGTTTTGAACATGATTCAAGTGCCTTTGGTTGCCTTGACTATTTTAATTAAGACAGCCTTGAGACGCTCGCAATCGTTAGAGATAGAAAGATATTCTTGCTCATTGATAAATTTTGCTTCATAAAGTAAATCAATCCAATATTCAGTCTCAGTCGCTTCCTTCAAAGCAATGTTCATCTTTGTTGTAAAATCTGGACGACTTTGAGCATTCTTACCTTCATGCACATTCGCACCAATGCTGGTACCTGAACGAAGGAGTTGCTTTGACAGAACATATTCACCATATTCTTTTGTCAAATAACGATATAGATTCACTATTCTCAGTGCAAACTCCTTTGACAATAGATAGATGTCATTTTCTATGATTTTATCCTCAGACATACATTAAACTTTGAACTGTATTTACTTTGAACCTTGAACTTTGAACATTGAACTTTTTTTACTTTAAACTTTGAACTTTGAACATTGACATTATTTACTTTGTACAGGTTTTACGTTGTACTGTGAACAATGTACTTAAAGCAATAAACTGTGAACAATGCATTGTATACCCATGACCAAAACTCGTGTAACTATAAAGTTCAATGTTCAAGGTTCAATGTTCAAAGTAAGTACAGTTCAATGTTCAAAGTTCAAAGTTCAATGTAAGTACAGTTCAATGTTCAATGTTCAAAGTTCAAAGTACATCGATTGTTTGACATATGTCTGCCGTGATTCTTTCTAATTTGCCCAAGCCATTGATGTGATGATGAATACCCTCTTTTTTATACCATTCAATCAAAGGAGCGGTTTGAGAGTGATAAACATTCAAACGCTTCTTGATGGTTTCCTCGTTATCATCGGTACGGCCGCTCTCCTGCCCGCGTAGAATGAGACGCTTCATCAGTTCATCTTCAGGCACATCCAACTCAATCATTGCTGCTACACAGTGACCGCGGTCGGCCAACATCTGCTTCAAAGCTTCGGCTTGAGGGATGGTACGTGGGAAACCATCGAAGATGACTCCCTTGTGATCCTTGCCAAAACTATCGTACACACTGGCCAGGATGTCAATCATGAGTTCGTCGGGAATCAACTGTCCCTTATCAATATATCCCTTGGCAGTCTTGCCTAGTTCCGTAGCGTTCTTGATTTCACTGCGCAACACGTCACCCGTGGAGATGTGTCCCAAACCATACTTTGCAATCAACCGATCGCTCTGGGTGCCCTTTCCTGATCCAGGTGCACCGAATATTACAATATTTTTCATTCTTCTACTAATGTATAAATGTCTCTTAAATTTCTTCCTTGTTGTTCGTAATCGAGTCCATAACCCACGATGAAGTCGTTTGGAATCTCCATGGCCACATATTTGATGTCCAAAGGAACGCTCAACTTGCCGGGCTTCAATAGCAAAGTACAGATATCTATCGATGCAGGACCACGCGTACCTAACGTCTCAATCATACGCCGCATCGTAGCTCCCGTATCGACAATATCCTCGACAATGACCACATGTCGGTTGGTGATATCCTCATTGAGCCCTATCACTTCCTTAATGACACCCGTGGAGGCGATACCCTGATACGAAGCCAATTTGACAAACGATATCTCACTGGGAATCGTGATGTATCGCAACAGGTCGGCCGCAAACACGAAAGAGCCGTTCAACACGGCGAGAAACAGCGGCTCTTTGCCTGCCAAGTCGGTATTGATTTGCTCGGCAACCGCCTTCACCCGCTCCAAGATATCAGCTTCCGGGATGAACGTTTTGAACGTTTTGTCCTTGATCGTTACTTTACGCATGGAATCTAAATTTGATGATTATCAATGGCAAAGTTACGAAAAATATCATAAACATGCGACAACACGCCGATGAAAGTAACAGGATGGAGGTAAAAATCGGCCAAGAATAAAACAGAACTGAATGTCCATAAACACATCATCAAGATGTAATAACCAGCATTTAAATGTCTCTCATAGATGCTTGTGAAATAAGAATAGAGATAAATTAACAAAAAAACACTACCTACTTATAGGTATTCAAAATAAAAAGATGTATCTTTGCATGGTTAAAAGTAGGTATCTACCAAGACTATTATACAAAAACATTATTGAATACTTAAAAGTTAAAATCTATGGCTTACGTAATTGGAAACGACTGTATCGCATGCGGTACATGTATTGATGAGTGCCCTGTAGGTGCCATCTCTGAAGGCGACATTTATTCTATTGATCCCGAAGCTTGCACAGAGTGCGGAACTTGTGCAGAGGTATGCCCTAACGAGGCTATTTCTCTTCCGGAATAAAAACATGGAATGAACGAAAGTCACAACCCGGTGACACATGAAAGGTAAATCTGAAAAAGATTGAACAACTCACTAGGGTTGAAAGTTTAAGAGGCTGTTTTGCGAGTCAAAACAGCCTCTTATTATTTGATATTCGCCGCACTATGTCCGCATCGTGAATCAACAAATCATGAAACATGCTAACAAAAAGAGGATGAAATATGATTTCATCCTCTTCAACTTTTATGTTTTTATTAATTATTTCATGCCCAAAGCTTGTTTGGCTGTTTCGTTCTCGGGATCCAACTCTAAGACTTTCTTCCAATAGCTGTCAGCTGTTGTTTTGTCGTCCTTAAGCAAGTAATAGTAGCCCAGGTATCTGTAAGCCTCAATCAAACGAGTATTGTCCACATTATCACGATCAGTCTTTTGGCTCAGAGAATTAGCTAAAGCCTCATAGAATGGCTTGGCCAACCCTTCCTTGGTTTCGGGATCCAGATTAGAATTAACACGTGCACGCAAGAAATTAGCGAAATCGATGTTGGCTGGGAATTTCTCACCCAACTGCTTATATACCTCATCAGCTTTCAAATAAGTGGCTTTCTGCTCTTCACCAGTCTGACTTGCTGCCATGGTGGTGTAGATTGAGCCTAATCCTGCCAAATCTGTTGCAGTAGGTTCTTTGACATTACTCAGATATTCTTCGTAATAAGTAATGGCATTGGCAAAGTCGCCCTTAGCCAAATAAGCATCAGAGAGACTTTTCTTGTTGCTGTTGGCCAAATCCTTATTATCAGCATTGGCACTTATGGCTTTCTTGAACATATCAATGGCATTGTCATTCTGCTTATTGGCAAGATATGCCTGACCATAATAAGTATAGTCGTATCCCGAAATCTTCGCACTATCAGAAGCGTTGAAAAGGCGGTCAGCATATTTTAGAGCCTCTTCGACTTTACCTTCATCAGTGTAATTATAGAATGCCAGACGGTTCCAAGCTGCGTTGCGTGGGTTCTTATTGAGTCCATAAAGTGCCATATCCAAACTCTTCTGACGCTTCTGCGACAGGTAACCTGCCATGGCATAATTGGTGATATCTACATCTTCGAGCTTGCTCTTGTCTACTTTCTCGTATGCTTGCATACTCTTCTCAAGCATATTGGAGTTGTAATATATTCGTCCAGCGAGTGCATCAACTGCAATGTCTGGACGCTGAGCTCGAAGTTCATTGAGATTTGCTACAGCCTCTTCGGGGCTACGACCGCGGAGAATATTGGCATACTTGAAGTAGGCATCTGGGTTTTTGGGATCAAAATATTTTGCCTGCTGATACCATCCTGCTGCGGCACCACCGTCGTCTTTGGCTACTTCAACATCACCAGCCAAAATGTAAGCAGGAGCATATTTCTTATCACGAGCCATGGCCAACTCAGCATACTTCATTGCTAATTCCGTATTTTTCTGATCCAAAAACGCATGGCCAATGCCCACTAATACAGCTGGGTTCTTTTTGTTTGCTTTCACAATACCCTTCAATGCCTTTTCAACTGCATCAGGACTTGTCGTCTTGATAATCTGAGTCGCTTGTGTGATGGCAGCATCATTTTGCGCCATTGATGGAGCTGAAAATCCTAGTAACAATGCTCCTATCAGTAAATATTTAATTGCTTTCATAATCTTGTACCGTTGTTAGTTTTTTGATTAATCAATGATTTTCTCCTTCTGTTTATAACTTTTACGTTGTCAAAAGTACAGTTTTATTCTGAAACTCGTACGTTTCGTATAGTTAAATTTCCATAAGCGGGCAGCAATCCTGACCTTAGAATTATTTTTTGGCCCTTGTCCTGCGAGATAATAAAATTGGAAAATCCTGTGGGTAGGCCCATGTGAGTATCGTTCAATAGAATGTATAAAGTACGCACCAAGGGGTAATTGGCATTATAGAAGTAATACTGATAAGGTTTCCAACTGTTTTGCACATTGGCAACTGGAATTGAAGAAACAGCCATCGGGCGTATTTCTTTCTTGAAAGTAAGGTTGGTGGAGTCACGCTTATCATTGAGCCAATTGCTGCCAATGATACCAATGGCTCCCTTGTTTTCTTCTACATATTTGATTACCTCTTCTGTCTTTTTAACTGCAGCTACATTTTTACTCGCAATAGGCTTCCCCCCAAGAATAGAGTCTTCGACATAGTGCACGGCAGAAGAGTTAGGATTGTCAAATACTACCGTGATGTCTCCAATCTTTGAATGGGGATAGATTTGACTCCATTTCGTGATTTCTCCGTTAAATATTTTTCTTATATTGTCAACACTGATACAAGAATCTGTGTTGTTTACATTCTGAACCAAAGCAAGTCCATCATAAGCGAACTTGATAGAGCGAGGGAACTGTTTGTTTGCTTTCAAACTTTCCAACTCGTCTTTTGTAAAATCACGCGAAGTTATTGCCATGAACACTTCTCCCTTGAGAAGTTTGTTTATGGCGTCCGACTCGTTCGTATAGATGGGAGTCAGCTTAGCCTCTGGATAAGTAAACTCGAAGAGCTCGCGCTCCTCTTCGATAACAGGACTAAAACTTTCGTCAGAAGCAAAAGTTATTGCTCCTGACGAATAAGTATCTGTTCTGCCATCTTTTGACTTCTTGTTTTGGCAAGAAGCCAAAAGAGAAGCAGAGAGTGTTAATCCTACGATAATGTAAGATAATTTACAATTCATATTATTGCAATTTGAACGAAACAGGCACGTTGTATTTCACACGTACGGCTGAGCCATTTTGCTTACCAGGAATCCAACTAGGCATGCTCTTTACAACACGAGCTGCTTCTTTATCCAATGAAGGGTCTACTGAACGAACTACTTTAACGTCTGTGATATGTCCATCTTTCTCTACTACGAAAGAAACAACCACACGACCCTGCACACCATTTTCTTGTGCCACTACAGGATACCTAACGTTTTCGCTCAAATACTTCATCAAGGCAGAAGGACCACCAGGGAATGATGGCATCTGCTCAACGACATCGAATACCTTGTTCTCAACTTCCGGTTTTGGCTCTGGCTGAGCCACTGCTTCTTTAAGTTTCAATACTTCACCACCCTTGTCGTCATTACCTTTTACGTCAATGGCGCCGATGGCGGTTTTCGTATTCATCAATTCATCTTGAGTTTTCAATTCTTCTTCAGGTTTCACCTCGTTGTCTTTCTTGATGACAGGTGCGGTAAACTTGATAGAACTCTTTACTCGCTCAACAACCTTTTCGGGTTCAACTTGAATTTTCTTTTGTTGTTTTACTTCGGCCTTTTTCTTAGGCTGTTCCAACTTAGAAAGTTCAACTACCTCTGTCATAGCTGCTCTCTTTCTGGCTTCTGCATCAGCGGCTTTCTTTAAAGAAAGACCTATCTGACACAACAAGACTAATACGACTACAGCAATGATAGAGATAACATTTCTCTTACCAGTACCTTTTCTTAGCTGATAGGCACCGTAAGCCTGGTTACGGCCGGCAAAAACGAGGTCGGTCCATTCACCAGAGATCAAATCAATTTTTGACATTGTTTCTCTTTTTTAATAGTTAATACTTTGTTCTCTTACTCGACACCCTTTGCTTTCAACAACTTTGCGTCGTCTGGGGAAATCTTGTCGAGAACGTATTTAGCTATGCTGCAAATCTGCATCTCGTCGAGAGCATCAATAACATTCTGTGCTAATGCTTTATCCGTTGCCTTGATTATGACAGTCATTGTCTGAATCTTCTCACCACCAATTTCACCGGCTTTGATTTTAGACAATTCCTGCTTATACACGGAGTCGGGCATTTGATCTTTCTTCTGGTCGAGTTCGGCCTTGGCCTTCATCACCTGTAGCACGGGTTGCGTGTTGTCCTCGGTCACGTGCTGCATAAAGACCTTGCGGATTCCATCTTTACCCCAAGTAGTCTCCTTGAGGGTTGAAGGATCGTCGTACTTAGGCAAACCTGCCGTGTAGAATATCTTGTTGTTCCCAGCCACATAAACGGTAATCGTATATGAGGCCTTTGTTACCGACTTGTCTTGATCAGTAATGTTCTTATCGTTACTAGGCATACTCAACTCCATCGTTTGTGGTTTGGCCAATGAAGTACAGAGCATGAAGAACGTAATAAGAAGCATCATCATATCCACCATAGGCGTAAAGTCTACGCGGACATTGATTTTCTTCTGCTTACTTGTATCTCTTGATTTTGCCATACTTATTTATCCTCCCCCGTTTTTAATGTAGTGATCAGGTAATAACGGTTTTGATTCATATCCTGAAGTTCAGACATCACCTTCTTCATCTTAGCATAAGGTGTCTTCGCATCAACCTTGATAGCTATCTTGATGTCTTCATTGACATTCAGAGCTTCGGTTACCCAGTGTTGGAATTCACTCTTTCCACCATCAATAGAATCCAAAGGAACGCCAGCTTCAGCGCTGGTAATTACCTCAGTCATCTTCTCAGTAGGCAAACCCAAGTAGCCTTTCAAGTTGTCCAAAGGAACGCCCCACATTGGGTCGGTCTGGAACTTCTTCATTTCAGCATCACTCAGTCCGAGGCTGCCTGTCTCATTCATTCCTTGGATGAGCGAAAGCAAGTCGTTCTGATTATCCATACTCATAAACACCCTGCCCTGGTCGTTGACAAGAATGTTTAGCACGTCGTTTTCTGGAACCTTGATCTCAGAGACAGACGATGGCTGGTTTACTTTCACTGGTTCGTTCTTAACGAATGTTGAGGTCAACATGAAGAACGTCAGCAAGAGCACCATCACGTCCGACATAGGAGTCATGTCGATCC
>CAKOVA010000057.1 GCA_934120735.1 uncultured Prevotella sp. | reverse complement strand
TACTTGGCAAGAGAAGCTGCTTTTTGTCTTTTCGATGACAAAGCGTTAGTGAAGCAGGCCGTTCCAGTTTTCCAAAACCTGTACCGTCTCTTCAAAGAGAAAGATGCTTCGTTGGCAGAAATCAATCCATTAGTAGTGACCAAGAGTGGAGAGGTAAAGGCGATTGATGCCAAGATGACTTTCGACAACAATGCCTTGTATCGTCATCCTGATGTTTTCGAACTCTTTGAGCCTACGGCAGAAGAGCGCAAGGAGCAGGATGCTAAAGACAAAGGATTTAGTTATGTCAACCTTGGTGGTGAGATTGGATGCATGGTGAACGGTGCCGGACTGGCCATGGCAACCATGGATATGATTAAGCTGTATGGCGGTAACCCTGCCAATTTCTTGGATATTGGCGGTAGTTCTAATCCTACGAAGATTGTCGAGGCGATGAAACTGTTGCTCAGTGACAGTCATGTACGGGTGGTTCTCATCAATATCTTTGGCGGTATTACACGTTGCGACGATGTAGCCAAGGGATTAATCGAAGCGTTTAAGATGCTCGATACCGACATGCCAATCGTTATCCGACTCACTGGTACCAATGAAGCGGAGGGTCGCGAGCTGTTGAAAGGAACCAAATTCCATGTGGCTAAGACCATGAGCGAGGCTGGTAAAAAAGCCGTAGAGTTAGCTCAACAGTGCATGAACAAATAAGATATCTAACCATGTTAAATCTATAAAGCGATGAGTATATTAATTAATCACGATACAAAGTTAATTGTCCAAGGAATTACGGGACGCGATGGCAGTTTCCATGCCACGAAAATGAAGGAGTACGGAACCAATGTGGTAGGTGGAACTTCGCCTGGCAAGGCTGGACAAGAGGTTGCAGGGATTCCTGTTTTTAATACGGTAAAAGATGCAGTGAAAGCTACGGGTGCCAACACTTCAGTGATTTTTGTGCCAGCAGCTTTTGCCAAAGATGCCATGCTCGAGGCTGCCGATGCCGGCATTCAGTTGATTATTTGTATTACAGAGGGCGTGCCAACGCTTGATGTTGTAGAGGCTTATCGTTACATCTCCGACAAAGGAGCCAAGTTGATAGGTCCTAATTGCCCGGGATTGATTTCTCCTGAAGAAAGTATGGTGGGCATTATGCCAACCAATATCTTTAAGAAGGGACACACGGGCGTGATTAGTAGAAGTGGAACATTGACCTATCAGGTGGTTGCCGACCTCACAGCTGCTGGCTTTGGACAGTCTACTGCAGTGGGTGTAGGTGGCGATCCTATCGTGGGTTTGTATTTCCAAGACTTGTTGGAGATGTTCCAAAACGACCCAGAGACAGACAGTATCGCCCTTATCGGTGAGATTGGTGGCGACGCAGAAGAGCGTGCAGCCGACTATATCAAACAGCATGTTACCAAACCCGTGGTGGCTTTCATCTCTGGGCGCGAAGCTCCTAAGGGCAAACAAATGGGACATGCGGGTGCCATTATTTCCAGTGGTTCGGGAACGGCTGCCGAGAAGATAGCCGCTTTTGAAGCCGCAGGCGTGCCAGTGGCTCGCGAAACCTGCGAAATTCCTGCCTTGTTGAAAGAGCGCATGTAACAGTTGTAAATATCTGATAATGAGTAGGATAAGCTAACGTGTAACGCTTGACTTTCCTACTTGTTCCGGATGTTGAAACAAAAGCATAGAGTTAAGCCCCTTAAAGCATGTAGATTACACGCTAATCTGCATGCTTTAAGGGGCTTAATGCAATGAGTTTGTTTGGAGAGGGAGAGTGGGGGAGAACTTTCCTTTTTTTCCTCCCTTCGATCATGGCATTCTTGTTCTTGCTGATTTGGACTGCCATGAACTATAACGCATAGCGGAAGTAGTTGTATGCTTCATGACAGAGTTGTGGTTCTTCACATGAAAGCGATACGTTTTGCATGACAAGCGAATGGCATTTAACGGAAGAACCTTATTTTACATCAGCTTAATTGTGTACCAAAGTGCCGATGGGTTCGCCTTCCAGCACCTTCTTCAGGTTGCCAACCACATCCATGTTGAACACATAGACCGGAAGGTTGTTTTCCTTGCACATGGCCGTCGCGGTGAGATCCATCACCTTCAGATGGCGGTTATACACCTCGTCAAAGGTGATGTCGTCAAACTTCGTAGCCGTGGGGTCTTTCTCCGGGTCGGCTGTGTACACGCCGTCAACGCGCGTACCTTTAAGCATGACGTCGGCTTCAATCTCGATACCACGCAGCGAACTGCCCGTGTCTGTGGTGAAATAGGGCGAACCTGTGCCGCACGAGAAGATGCAAACCAGTCCGTTTTCCATCGCCTCAATGGCCTTCCATTTGTTGTAATACTCGCCAATAGGCTCCATGCGAATGGCTGTCATCACCTTGTTTTTAACGCCAATCGCACCCAATGCGGAACTCAACGCCAAGGAGTTGATTACCGTAGCACACATACCCATCTGGTCACCCTTCACGCGGTCAAAGCCTTTCTGCGACCCGCTTAGTCCTCTGAATATGTTTCCGCCACCGATGACGATGCTTACTTGCACGCCCATGTCGTGCACTTCCTTGATTTGTTGGGCATAGTCGGCGAGCCGATTGGGGTCGATTCCATAGCTCTGACTGCCCATCAGGCTCTCTCCACTCAACTTCAAGAGTATACGTTTAAACTTTACCATATTGCTTATAAATGTTCGTTTGATTGATTCTGTTTTAAAAAATAGCGCAAGCCGAATACAAAGGAAACTTGTTTACTTTGTTAAGGCGCAGCCTATTTTATGTAATAAACTCCACCTCTTTAAGGTAGTAGCCTCGCATGCGCCCATCGGTATCTTTCAACACCAGTCGGCCATCGGGTTCCACCGTCACGATGGAAGCCTGGAAACAGCCCTCACGGTCGCGATAAGGATGCACGCCCTCCCGCCGATACAGCGCGGCATGATACTGGTTGGAGATTTCGTCGAACGCTCCTTCTTCCAAGCGATTGTAGTACTGCTCGAAAGCTGTGATAAGTTGATGAAGCAGTTTGACGCGGTCCAACTCATGTCCCAGAATCTGCGCTAAGGACACAGGGTTGGGCGCATCGCTCTCAAAGACCGTCTGATTGACGTTGAGGCCCACTCCATAGACACAGCGTTGAATAACCTGTGCGTGTACGCTCAACTCGATGAGTGTGCCACTCAGTTTGCAGTCTTTCCAGTAGATGTCATTCGGCCATTTAAGAGTAATATCGTCAACATATTCGTCTAACACGGCTTTAATGGACAAAGCACCGGCCATTGACAAAAAGAATTGACTTTTTACAGGCAGCTTTTGGGGATGAACCAGCAAGGAATACAGCAAATTTTTCCCTGCCTGACTTTCCCAACCATTCTGTCCTTGCCCCTTACCACTGGTCTGATAATCGGCCTGTACGACCACCATCTCTTCGTTGAAACAATCAGCGTGTTCGCAAAGGTACACATTGGTAGAGTCTACCTCATTGAGTTTGACCAGTTTGATACGCATTTTTGGTTATAACAATACAGGGTTGAAGGCATCTTCGAAGTGCTCGATCTGCATGTTCTCGGCTGTCGAACCCACGATGGAAATGACGTCAAAGCGCAGCTCCTCTTGTATGTCAAACATCTTTACATAAACATCAGCTGCGATACCGAGATTCCTCATCTTCTTCTCATCAACGGCATCCGAGGGCAAAGCGACCTCGTCTGACCGACGTGTTTTCACCTCGACAAACACACAGGTAATGCCATCGGGCGATAAGGCGATGATATCAATCTCGAACTTACCATGCCGCCAGCCACGCTCGCGGATGGTATATCCCTGTTTGTGCAGGTAATCGACGGCTGTATCTTCGCCCCATTTCCCAAATTTGTTGTGTGTAGCCATGTCGTGATGCTCCCTGATGATGTGTTGCAAAAATACGGTTTTTCTTCCACACATCAAAAAGAATGTTGTAAATTTGCAAGCACACAAACAGACACGACCATGACCGACGACGAACAACGCAAACAAGACGAACAGTTTATGCAAAAGGCACTGGCAGAGGCTCATGCCGCCTACGATGAAGGAGAAGTACCCATTGGCGCCGTCATCACATGCCAAGGTCGCATCATTGCACGCGCACACAATCAGACTGAAACCCTGAACGATGTCACGGCGCATGCGGAGATGCTGGCCATCACGGCCGCAGCGGCTCAACTCGGCGGCAAATATCTGCCCCAATGCACCCTCTACGTCACCGTTGAACCTTGTCCGATGTGCGCTGGTGCCATGGGCTGGGCGCAGGTTTCACGCATTGTGTATGGGGCCGGCGATGAGAAACGGGGCTACCAGCGGTATGCGCCAAACGTGTTGCATACCAAGGCAACGGTCACGGGTGGCGTGTTGGAAGAGGAATGCAGGCAGCTGATGCAACAGTTTTTCAAAGCAAAACGATAAGGCATTGCAAGGCTGAGCTGGCGCAAAGTTGTTTCAACAAGGAGAATGAGCGGTTTCAATAGGGTGATTGAAGCGCTTGGCATCAATAAAAAATCCTCCTACTCAGACTGTTCCGAGCAAGAGGATTGATGTGTATAGTTATTGCTTCCCGGCAGACGCATGTACGTTATTTCTGGGGAAGCGTGTGTTTCTTGACAGCCTTATCTCACCAAGATAACGAGGTACTTACTGGTACTCCAGAAGATTTCTGGATTAGTGATTCGAAGCACATACTGCTTGTTGGCATCACGCTGCAACAGATAACTGCTGGATGGGTGCATGGTGAGAACCTTAGCCGACTTGGAGTACAACTTGATTTCTTTGTTCACGCGGATGTCAATCTTGGTGAAATAATCCTTGTTGAAGTTGGCCTGCAATACCTTATCCCCCTCGATGATTCGCTGTTCTTTCAGCTCTTTTCGTGTACCAAACACAAACCAAGCGGTGTTGAGCTGCTTATCCTGGCTGTTGATTACCTGCGATTTCTGTGAACTCTCGGTAGCCAAATTGTTGACATTGGTGTTCAGGTTGTTGATAGTTTCATCCAACTCGGAGATATGGATATCCTTTGCATCCAGTTCGGCACGCAATTCCTGAAGCTGCTTGTCTTTCTCTTCCAACTGAGCGGTGAGGCTGTCCAATGCTTTTTTCAAACCATCTCCCTTCACGGAGCTTTGCTTCAGTTGGTTGCGGAGCTTGGCAATCAGTTCGCGGTTACGCTTCATGGTAGACGCGATGAACTGAATGTCCTCACGAATCTGCTGCCCTTTGTTGGCGCCCTCACCTTCTTTGGCGATGGTAACCCTGTTTTCTGCCGCATTAATTTCCTTGAATCCCTCTTGGATTTCATTGAGCGTACCCATCATGTCATTGATTTCGTTGTCTTTCTGACTGATGACTTGCTGCAAAGAATCGGCTTGGGCCGCCTGTTCCAAATCGCTGTTTTTCTTGTTGTTCTGACATCCAAAGCATGCGAAAGTAATGATGGCAATGGTGGCCAGGCTTAAAATCTTTTTCATATTCGTTCTGTTTTAAGTTTCTTATTCTTGTTATCTCCACCCACCACAATGACGATTTCGCCTCGCGGTGGAACTTCTTTAAAATGTTGTATCACCTCTTCAAGTGTGCCTCGGACATGCTCTTCGTGCAGTTTGGATATCTCACGAGCCACGCTCACGGGGCGATCGGGGCCAAATACATCGGCAAATTGCTGTAATGTTTTCAGCAAACGATAGGGCGACTCGTAGAAAACCATCGTTCTACGCTCTTCTTTGAGCGCCTCCAACTGTGTTTGTCGACCTTTTTTCTGCGGCAAGAAGCCTTCGAAACAGAAGCGGTCACAGGGCAAACCAGATGAGACAACAGCCGGAATGCAAGCGGTGGCTCCAGGCAGTGTTTGTACCGTGATGCCTGCTTTTGCAGCCTCGCGTGCCAGAAAGAACCCCGGGTCGCTGATGCCAGGTGTACCCGCATCGCTGATGAGCGCTATGCTCTGGCCCGCCTTCAATCGTTCTACAATGCCCGCGGAAGTGCCATGTTCGTTGAACTTATGGTGTGACAGCAAGTGATTTTGTATGTCATAATGCTTCAACAACTTGCCCGATGTCCTGGTATCTTCTGCCAACACCAGGTCCACCTCCTTGAGAATGCGAATAGCTCGCATCGTCATATCTTCCATATTCCCCACTGGGGTGGGCACGATGTACAATATTCCCATATAGAACGCAAATATAGTTAAATAATCAAGACGAACAAAAAAACAGACAATTTCTTTGCAATTTTTAATTCCTCTTCGTATTTTTGCAGCAACATGATGGAATATTTGACAGGCGAATCACATCGCCCAGGAAGAATAGAAGTAATATGTGGCTCTATGTTTTCGGGCAAGACAGAAGAGCTGATTAGGCGCATGCGACGGGCTAGCTTTGCCAAACAGCGCGTTGAGATATTCAAGCCCGCCATAGACACCCGCTATTCTGAGGAGAATGTGGTGAGCCATGACCAGCATGCCATTCAGTCTACTCCCGTTGATTCATCGTCAAGCATTTTGTTATTGTCTTCCGATGCGGATGTCGTGGGTATCGATGAAGCCCAATTCTTCGATGATGGACTCGTCAAGGTGTGCAACGAATTGGCCAACAAAGGGGTGCGCGTGATCATCGCAGGACTTGACATGGACTTCCAAGGACGGCCTTTCGGACCCATTCCTGGCTTGTGTGCCATCGCTGATGAGGTGACCAAAGTGCATGCGATCTGTGTGAAATGCGGTGCTTTGGCTTACATCAGCCACCGCTTGGTGCAGAACGATAAGCGCGTTTTGCTGGGCGAAAAGCTCACCTACGAACCCCTTTGTCGGGAATGTTATCAAAAGGCCTTGCTCGAAGAACAATCCGTTTCGATGGCTCCCCAACAGGAAGAAAAACTCAAATAGGATACATCAATCTACGAAAATATGAAAAGACAAGAAATCACCTTTGACAAATTTATACGAATAGCCTCCGTCCTGCTATTGATATTCTTCGTATTATACCTTGTCAACTACCTGAGTGGTGTGCTTCTACCTTTCTTTGTGGCCTGGCTCTTTGCCTACTTGCTCTACCCACTGGTGAAGTTTGTACAGTATAAAATGCATGTCAAAGTTCGCGCCATTGCTATTATCATCACCATGTTGGCCGTGGCCGTGGTGATTGGCGGACTGGTATATGCCATCATTCCACCGATGATAGAACAGTTTGGCAAGCTCAACGACATCCTTAACAACTGGATTAATCAAAGCACACACAGTAGCGACTTAGGCTCTTACATCTCGCAGTGGATTACCAAAAACCGCGCTGAAATAGAAAGCTTCATGAAGAGCAAGGATTTCAGCGACATTCTTAAAACGGGGATGCCCAAGGTATTTACCTTGCTTGGACAAACGGCCAGTGTCGTGATTAGCATCATCGCTTCGTTAATCACCTTATTATATACCTTCTTTATCTTGCAAGATTATGAATTTTTGACCAACAACTGGATTCGCATTTTCCCGAAGAAGAATCGTCCATTCTGGGAAGAGTTGATGAAAGATGTGGAAAGAGAACTCAATAATTACATCCGAGGACAAGGACTTGTTTCACTCATCCTTGGTATTCTCTTCGGCATTGGCCTCTCCATTATCAATTTCCCAATGGCCATTGCGCTTGGCATCATGATGGGATTTATGAACCTGGTGCCCTACCTCCACACGTTAGCTTTGGTGCCAATGGTCTTCCTGTCCATGCTGAAAGCAGCTGACACAGGGCAGAATTTCTGGATTATCTTTGGCTTGGCCATGCTTGTGTTCCTGATTGTTCAGGTGATTAGCGATACCGTCCTCACGCCTAAAATCATGGGAAAAGCCATGAACCTCAATCCCGCCATCTTGCTTTTGTCCCTGTCTGTATGGGGAACATTGCTTGGATTCATTGGTCTGATTGTGGCTCTTCCGCTAACAACCCTGCTCATTGCTTATTGGCAGAAGTATGTGACGCGTGAGAAAAAACAGGACGAAACAACGCAAGAACAAGTGCTTGAGCAGGCAGAAGAAGGATAAGAGGCGGAACACGCAGGGCGAATTCCGTCACTATTTGCTGCCAAGAAATGCTTGGGAAAGACTATTTCAGGGTGATGATGTCGCTCCAACGCGTGGTGGGATTCTTACTTCTAAAATCGTGTCGAATGGCATCCGTGAAAGCTACATGGTGGCCTTGCTCGTCTTTTTCCCGGTATTGTTGGGCTCCTAATACCACCAATTCGGAGCCACCGAGCTTGTTCAGGCGGTCGATCACCTGATCAAGCCGCATCTGTTTTTCCATCTTATCGCGGTTATAATCGATGAAATTGGTTTGAACAGCATTGTCGGACATGATGCCCATCACAACAACTCCCGCTTTTTTATACTGCAAACCAGGCACGAAGATTTCCTGTAAAGCCTTTGCTGCCGCTTGCACAATCTGCTGTGTGGAGTTTGAAGGCGTCAAAAGTGTCACCTCGCGACTGTTCCAATACTGCTGTTGGTCTTCTCTAAACTGATTGGTGTGGATGAATACACTCACCACAGACGCCACGCTGTGTTGCCGTCTGAGCTTCTGCGAACAGCGCACAGCGAAGTTGGAAACGTGCGTCCTAACGGCTTCAAAGTCGGATATCGTACCCGTAAAACTGCGACTGGTACAGATGCTTTTCTTTTTCGCAGGTTCTTCATTCGGAATACAGTCTTCGCCATTGAGTTCCATCCAGGTTCTCACACCGGTGACATGGAACAGCAACCGAACCCACTCCTTGGAATGGTTGGCAAAGTCGTAGGCCGTCTTGTCGCCCATTTCCAACAGCTTGGGGGCGTTTCGATGTCCTATTCCCCACACCTCACCCACTGGAAATAGCTGGAGAGCCTTGACGCGTTTTTCTTCTGTATCGATGATGCAACAATGATGGTAGCCCTCATGCTTCTTGGCAAAGTGGCTGGCCGCCTTCGCCAGCGTCTTGGTTTTGGCCATTCCGATGCTGACGGGAAGCCCCGTATGCCTCAGAATACGCCGATGCAAGTCTTCGCCCCACTGCTTCAATTCGTCAAAACTCATGTCGGGTAGCAAGCAGAAGCATTCGTCAATGGAATAGCGAAACATCTGTGGCGCAGCGTCTTTGATGATGGTCATGACGCGCGCCGTGAGTTCGCCATACAACTCGTAATTGCTGGAAAACACGGCAATTTCCTCACCTGGGAACTGCTCTTTCATCTGATAATAAGGCAATCCGGCCTTAATACCCAGCTGTTTGGCCTCCTTACTGCGTGCCACCACGCAACCATCGTTGTTGCTCAGCACAACAACGGGCTTGCCGTTGAGATCGGGACGGAACACCCGTTCACAACTCACATAGCAGTTGTCACAGTCGCAGATGGCGTAAAACATGTTATTTTTTCCAGTTTTTGATGGTCCAAACCACCACGCCCCACACCTCAAACTTATCCAATTCGCTGACCTTAATCGGACGGAATGCCTTGTTGGCGGGCCGCAATTCGATATATCCCTCATGCACATGGGTCATGTCGAGATACTTGATGGTGAACTCTCCATTGATATAAGCCACGATTACATCGTTGTGACCAGCCTCCACCGAACGGTCTATCACGGCGATATCCCCATCGTTGATGCCGGCATCTATCATCGAGTCGCCCGACACCCGCCCATAGAATGTAGCGTCGGGATGACGGATGAAGTCACGATTGAAGTCGAGAGAGTCTTGCAGATAATCACCCGCAGGACTCGGAAAGCCGGCTTTGATGCCTGGCGCCAGCTCGAGTTCAAGTTGTTCGAGAAACGAACTATTGAGTATTTTGATGCTTGACATATCAGTCTGTTTGCTCCTCCAATGCTAGTTGTATTTTGTTATAATTGCAGCAAAAGTACAGCTTTTAGACGAGAAACACAAGCGTGTGTTATTTTTTAGTTAGATTGTCCGCATTGTGGGAACTAGTGAAGCTACGCTTAGCCGTGAGCTTGAGAGAAACTGGAGTTCATCGGGAAACCACATCTGGCATAAAGGTCAAGCCGCAACCATGGAGCGTCGCAAGCCAACAAGCCATAATACAAGGATATCACCGTGAATGCGATTTTCGTACTAATATATGTTAAGATATCATGACGAGGTATAGTTATCTCCATAAATCCAACTATTTTTATAAACGATTCCAGGTCATTGTCACTCAAAGATTTCGTTGATAGCACCCGAAAGAATACGTGATACGCAGTCGAAAGCGATGATGATGACATGGCTGCGAAGTATTGGTAGGCTTCGCAATGAACACACCAAATCCTGATAGCGTTTTGAATTTCCAAGATTGATGATTATGCTACGAAAAATAAGACTAACTTGTGCCATTGTGGTGTTTGTGATCATCACAGGGCTGTTCCTTGATTTCACCGGCACACTGCACACCTGGCTGGGATGGTTGGCAAAGATACAATTCCTCCCCGCCGTACTTGCGTTGAACATTGGAGTGATTGTTTTCTTGGTCGTGCTGACTTTGGTATTCGGACGCATCTATTGCTCCGTCATCTGCCCATTGGGCGTTTTCCAAGATATTGTGTCATGGGTTAGCGGACGACGCAAGAAAAAGCGGAATCGTTTCTCATACTCTCCTGAAGTAAAGTGGTTGAGATATGGTGTTTTCACCCTCTTTGTCATTGCTTTGATTGCAGGCATTGGCTCCTTGGTGGCATTGCTCGCTCCTTACAGTTCGTACGGCCGCATCGTACAGAACCTGTTTCAGCCGATATATATCTGGGGCAACAACCTGCTGGCTTTCTTGGCCGAGCGTGCCGGCAGCTATGCTTTATACGAAAGAGATGTGTGGTTGCGCAGTCTGCCTACTTTCATCATCGCCGCAGTAAGCTTCGTTGCGCTCATCGTGTTGGCTTGGCGCAACGGACGTACCTATTGCAACACCGTTTGTCCAGTGGGCACCGCACTGGGATTTATCTCGCGCTTCTCGCTGCTTCATCCCGTGCTCGATGCCGGGAAATGTACCAAATGCAGTTTGTGCGCACATAGGTGCAAAGCGGCTTGCATTGATTACAAAAACCATAAGATTGACTATAGTCGATGCGTAGCGTGCATGGATTGTATAGATACCTGTCAGCACGACGCGCTTCATCTGCAATGGCGGTGGAACAACATGAACCGCTCAAAAGAAGAAAAGATTGTGAAAGCGGATGCTACAAAGCCGATTGATACCTCACGTCGGACATTCCTCGTTGGGGTGGCTGTTGCCATGACAACGGCGGCATGGGCGCAGAAAAAGAAGAAGATAGACGGAGGATTGGCTGTCATTGAAGACAAAATCGCTCCGAAACGAACGACGCCCATCACACCTCCTGGTTCGCTTTCGGCCGAGAATATGGCACGGCACTGCACCGCATGTCAGCTTTGCGTGGCGCAGTGCCCCAACGATGTGCTTCGCCCTTCAACCGACTTGATGAAGTTGATGCAACCCACCATGTCGTTCGAGTGGGGCTATTGCCATCCTGGATGCACACGATGCAGCAAGGTTTGTCCTACCGGTGCCATCAGACCCATCACACGCACGGCCAAATCAGCAACACAAATCGGCCATGCCGTTTGGGTGAAAAAGAATTGCATTCCACTCACTGATGGTGTAGAATGTGGCAATTGCGCCCGCCATTGTCCAGCAGGTGCTATCACGATGGTGCCGAGTAAGGCTTCAGATTCCAAATCTCCGAAAATCCCAGCGGTCAACACCGAACGTTGCATTGGATGTGGGGCATGCGAAAACCAGTGTCCGGCACGTCCGTTCAGTGCTATCTATGTAGAAGGCTATGAAACGCACCGCATTGTCTAATCAAACTTGAACGAAACAATGACTAAATAGAATAGTTGAAACAAGGGACACTATAAAAGCAACGGTCATTGATGGCGCAACAACCTATCGCCGCCATAAGAGATGTTCCGCTTGTTGGACATGGCCAAGATGGCAACACCTGGCTGGGACATGATGTCAAGCTGGGAAAGGTATCAGCCAAGGTGATTGTGGCACAACGAGCATTCTGCATCGCGTCTTTCTCCTATGCCTTGCGCCACTCATTTGAGCGATTGGTTGTCCCGATAATCCTTGTGCCTAAAAGTTATCGTTCACAATTTGTTTCCCGAAGGGCGTCAGGGCAAGACGCATCAGGCGAAAGTGCATTTTGGCCCATGGTATACCAACGATGGTGATACCGAGCAGCAGACCGAAGCCAAGATGTGTGAGGGCAATCCAGATGCCCCCGATAAAGAACCACAGCACATTCATAAACACGTTGACGCAACCACTGCCCTGCGGACGATCAACAACATGCGAACCAAATGGCCACAGGGCAAGTATGCCAAGCTTCATCGTAGCGATACCAAAGGGAATGCCAATGATGGTAATCATCAATACCAATGACGAAGCGAAATACTCCAAGGCGACGCCAAGGCCGCCAAAGATAAGCCAGATAATGTTTCCTAAAATTTTCATAACGACCTACTCATGATATGTTGCTGACAAAAATAGGAAAAATATTTTGAAATGGTCACCCACTTACCCAGAAATATGAAGAGGGTCGATATTTTGTTCTACAACATTGTAATCAGTGCGTTATTGTTTTCACCATCCAAATCTGAACAAGCTCCGCTTGCCAAACCATGCACACCAGCATGAAATAGTTCTTTGCCGAGTGTCACTGTTACTTCCTTGAAGACCTCTCCAATACCATAGCTTATTGCTAATGACAACAAGTTAAGGGCGCCTGCCTTCCATTCTATATTACTTTCATTACACGATGCGACAAATGGTTCCATCTTCCAATAGCACACTAATACCGTTTATCTTGAGATTATTATTTTCCACTTTAAGCTCGTAATATAGTACTACATCATATTTTCCCTGCTTACCATTTATAGTAGTCATAAAAACCTGATAGCACACACGATAGATATTAGCAGAATATTTACTTACTTTTATCGTTTCGAGAGAATATTCATCAAAGCCATAATCTGAGGTTATCAAATCATGATCTAATCCATTTTCATTCAGCTCTTTTACCAATTTTCCAAACAACCGGTTGGTACAGGTTTTATGATACAATTCTATCAACTGCTTGTTTATACTACTTGGAGAGGATTTGCTTTCCCGAATACGAGTATTGCATACCAATACTTTCTTTAAAAAAGTTTCTGTTTTTGAATTTTGAGCCTGTATCGGAAGCAACGATGCACACAAAACACACATCATCAAATATATTTTCACTGCTTTCATATTTTCAAATTCTGCTTTAACTTTCATTCCACCATATAACACTGATTATACCTGCGCCAACTGCGCCAATGAAAAATATAGAAGAAATAATATGCCAAACTGTTTCATACCTAATAAACGTAATGTTATAAATATTATTTAATATTTACTTCAATTTTTGCGAGTGCCAGCAAATTTCTTACTTGCTTTTAGAAGGCAAGCACGTTCTTATATAGAGAGATAATGTGTAAAAATGTGAAAAATAGTCTCAGAAAGCCATCCGCCAAATTATTATTGAGGTTATTAAACGCTGTTGTACCATACTTTGTTGAAACAAGACAGTCTGTATGGTAAGCATCCAACTTTAGCCGCCTTTGTGTGGGCTTCCAGCTTTACTACCTTTGCCCGAAAAACTTATGTTTGTACT
>CAKOVA010000056.1 GCA_934120735.1 uncultured Prevotella sp. | reverse complement strand
ATTTGTAACCATTCGAAAACACTCCACTCCGTCTCTCCTATAGGAGGGTGGAGTGGAGTGTTTTGTTAGGTTGGGATGGAACTTCTATTTCTGAATATATTTCTTTCCGTTCTTAATAACGATGCCTTTGTAGCTCTCGTTCACACGACGGCCGCTAAGGTCGTATGCTTTGCCATCGCCTGCCCGGTTGGCAGTCTCCACGTTGTCAATACCAGTGGTCTTGCTTGTGAAGTAACCCGTGGTTGGGTTAGCCATCTCAATGCCGGTTTCGTATGGGTTGTACGCAGTGTTGGTACCTTTCAGTTGCATACAGTTATAAAACATAGAACTATCATTAATCTTGTAATGAACCTTCCAGTTACTGTTGCAGTAAATAGTGGTTAGGGAAGTGCAGTCAGCGAACATGTACCACATGTCAGTGACGTTTTTGGTATTGAAGTTACTTACATCGAGCGATGTCAATGCTTGGCAGACATAGAACATATTGCCCATGCTGGTGACGTTTTTGGTGTTGAAGTTGCTCAGGTCGAGCGATGTCAATGCCTTGCAGTTTCGGAACATGCTCCACATCTTGGTGACGTTTTTTGTATTGAACTTGCTCACATCGAGCGATGTCAATGTCTCGCAGCCATAGAACATGTTGCTCATATCAGTGACTTTTTGGGTATTGAAGTTGCTCACATCGAGCGATGTCAATGTCTCGCAGCCATAGAACATGTTGCTCATATCAGTGACTTTTTGGGTATTGAAGTTGCTCAGGTCGAGCGATGTCAATGCTTGGCAGCCACAGAACATGGCGCCCATGTCGGTGACATGTTGGGTGTTGAACTTGCTCAGGTCGAGCGATGTCAAACTCCAGCAACCATAGAACATGTGGCCCATGTAGGTGGCGTTTTCGGTATTGAAGTTACTTACATCGAGCGATGTCAATGCCTCGCAGCCAGAGAACATGCCGCTCATGCTGGTGACTTTTTGGGTATTGAATCTGCTCACATCGAGCGATGTCAATGCTTCGCAGTCATAGAACATGCTGCTCATTCTGGTGACGTTTTGGGTATTGAAGTTGCTCACATCGAGCGATGTCAATGCCTCGCAGCCAGAGAACATGCCGCTCATGTCGGTGACTTTTTCGGTATTGATTTTGCTTACATCGAGCATCGTCAATGCCTCGCAGCCAGAGAACATCCAACTCATGTCAGTGACGTTTTGGGTGTTGATGTTGCTCAGATTGAGCGATGTCAATGCCTTGCAGTCACGGAACATTTCACTCATGCTGGTGACCTTTTCGGTATTAAAGCTGCTCACATCGAGCGATGTCAATGCCTTGCAGCCAGAGAACATGCCGCTCATGTCGGTGACTTTTTCGGTATTGATTTTGCTCACATCGAGCGATGTCAATGCCTCGCAGCCAGAGAACATGCCCCACATGTAGGCGACGTTTTGGGTGTTGAATTTGCTCAGATCGAGCGATGTTAATGCCTTGCAGTCAGAGAACATCCAACTCATATTGGTGACATTTTCGGTGTTAAGATTCCGTATGCCGTCGATATCCTGCAAATTGATGGAATGTGCGAACCAAGATCCGGTGCTGGTAGGGTGGTACCCAGAAAAGGAGGCGTCGAACACAACGTGCTTAATATCTTCTTGAGAAGGAGACCAATGCCCTGCCCAAGCAGGTTCGTTCCCAGGTTTGGGCATATCGTAGATGTGCTCATAATTCTGACGGGTGGCGCGCTGATTGTCATAATAGAAAGTGAGCGTCCCATCAGCTGTTAATACGGCATAAGCCTCTTGTGCTGCCACTGGAAGGCTACCCATGACCGCCAAAAGGGCGACGAGGAGTGAAAGTAGATGATTTCTCATGATGATGGTTTTGAATGAATAGAAAGAGGTCATTTGTCCGTCTTGTTTCCCAAGGGGGCAAACTCGTGACCGTGAATAGCTATCAATTGCGGATTGCAGTACACATTCATCATTTCATGAACAGATGATGTTCCTGCATCGGAAATCTCACCTTAACGATATCGGTTGCGTGTCGCAAAAGGTGAATACGAACACAAAATTAAATATAAAAACCGGAAAAACAACGGTTGACCCAATAAAAATTGAACGATTAATCGTTTCAAGCGAGTGAACCGCCACCAACATTAGAAAATGGGATTGAGCGTCATGTTATTTTGCAGGGTGGTTCTATAAATTAGCTTTGACAGATTGTGAGACTATTTTTGTGGTCAATTTGTTTGTGAGTGAAGGAGTATAGCGAGCTATACGACTGAACGAACAAATAAATTGAACCAAAAAGAGGCCACAAGATGACAAAACGTAAAAAGACTGACATGAAAAAAAACTTTACGGTGGTAATTTATAGAACCACCCTGCAGATATTCTAAAGGTGTACACAGCGTGTAGTTAAAAAATCACTATATTTGCAGGTGCAACCCTTTAATCTCAAAACATTGATGGAAAAATCCGAATCCGACCGTCAGCGAGAACAGTCCATATACCGTGTCACCATTGCCGGCAGTATCATCAATGCTGTGTTGCTGGCGCTCAAGTTCACGGCTGGAATCTTAGGCGGATCGGCTGCCATGATAGCTGATGCCGTGCACTCGCTGTCTGACTTCATGACCGACATCGTGGTGTTGCTGTTCGTTAAGCTCGGCAACAAGCCGCAAGACGAGGACCACGACTATGGGCATGGCAAATACGAGACGCTGGCTACCGCCCTCATCGGAATTGCCTTGATGGGCGTGGGGGCGATGATTTGCTACAACGGCTTAACCAAAACGTGGGCTGTCGTTAACGGTGAGCAGCTGAAGTCGCCAGGGATGATAGCCTTCATTGCGGCCATCGTGAGCATCGCGCTGAAGGAGTGGGCCTATCGGTTCACCGAAAAGGTGGGGCGCGAGGTGGGCTCCCAGGCCGTGCGGGCCAATGCCTGGCACCATCGGTCGGATGCCCTGTCGTCCATCGGAACGGCCTTCGGTATTGGTGGCGCTATTCTCTTGGGTGCGCAGTGGGCGGTACTGGACCCGCTGGCAGCCATCATCGTGAGTTTCTTCATCTTGAAAGCGGCCTATGGACTGATTGTTCAGGCCACCAATGAACTGTTGGAGAGTAGTTTGCCCAAAGACGTTGAGGCCCAGATAGTGGCACTGGCGGCCGAAGAGGATGGCGTTGCTGACATCCACAACCTGCGCACGCGACGCCTTGGCAACAAGATAGCCATTGAGATGCACGTGCGAATGCCGGGCGAGATGTCGCTCTATGAGGCGCATGAGAAGGCCACCCGCATCGAAAAAAGGTTGCGCGAGCAGTTCGGTGAGCATACGCACATCGCCTTGCATCTGGAGCCTTTGAAGGTGAATGGCTGTTATGTGAGTCCGAAAGAAATGAACCAGCACAGCCGCACGTCAACACAGTCTTGAATGCGTGTGTAATGAATTGTAAATCAAAAGATTAAGATAAGCCTTTCAAAGTCAATGACATTGAGTGGAAAAGTCATTGACTTTGAAAGGCAAAAGCATGCAGATTGGATGCCAAAGTGATTGAGATTGGAAATCAAAGGGAATGGTTATTGATGCTACCAGTTTCGACCTTTGATTTCTACAGCTTTGTCGTTTGATTTCGACAACTTTGTCATTTGATTTCGACAACTTTGTCATTTGATTTCGACAACTTTGTTATTTGATTTCAATAACAGCGAAAACCCTCAGCTTTCGCCTGTGTTTTTAGATTCAAAAATTTAGCTTAAAATCTGCTGAGGCAGGTGCTTCAAGTTTGTTTTGTTAGATTTTGAGCTTGTCACTTCCCGCTGCTTTCAGACTCATGTCCAGTCCCTTCACGCTGTGGGTGAGCGCGCCAAAGGAGATAAAGTCAACCCCCGCTTTGGCGTATGGAATCATGGTGTCGAACGTGATGCCGCCACTCGATTCGGTTTCGCAGCGTCCATTGACCTTTTCTACGGCCTGGCGGGTCTGCTCGGGCGTGAAGTTGTCGAACATGATGCGGTCGCATCCCTCGGCCAATGCCTCGTCCAACTCTTTGAAATTGCGCACCTCACACTCTATTTTCAGGTTCTTGCCATGCTCCTTGCAATACTTCTTGGCGCGCGAGATGGCGTTGCGAACGCCCCCGCAGAAGTCGATATGGTTGTCTTTGAGCAGAATCATGTCGAACAATCCGATGCGATGATTCATGCCCCCGCCTATCTTCACTGCCTCTTTCTCGAGCATGCGCATGCCCGGTGTGGTTTTTCTTGTGTCCAGCACGCGTGTCTTTGTGCCAGCCTCAATCAAGGCTTGCTGGTAGCGGTGCGTCATGGTGGCGATGCCACTCATGCGTTGCAGGATGTTCAGCACCAATCGCTCGGTCTGCAAAAGGCTTTGCTCGCGTCCTTTTACCGTCAGCACGATGTCGCCCGGGCGGACGTGTGTACCATCGGGTATGTGTATCTCGACCTCCAAGTTGGGATCAAAACGATGGAACACCTCTTGGGCAACGTCTGCGCCAGCCAATATTCCTTCCTCTTTGATGAGTAGCTTACATTCGCCCATGGCATCGGCGGGGATGCAGCACAGCGTGGTGTGATCGCCGTCACCAATATCTTCACTGAAGGCGAGGTCAAATAATTTGTCGTTCAATTCTTGTACGGAGAGCATGATTTCTTGATTTTGTGATGATGAAAAATGATGAGTTGACTGGCATATAGTCGTGTGAAAAACGGTCAGAGTCCCAACTTCTTGGATATCTCCAACATGCGGTTGATGGGGCGAATGGCCTTCTGAGCCACGTCAGCAGGAACCTCTATGGTGGGCCATTCATACTTCAAACAGTTGTATAGCTTGCGCATGTTGATGAGCTTCATGTAGTTGCACTCGTTGCAGGCGCAGGTGCTATCGTTGGGAGGAGCAGGGATAAATGTTTTCTGCGGAGCCGATTTCTGCATCTCATGCAGGATGCCGCTCTCGGTAGCCACGATAAATTCTTTCGCATCATCGGTGATGCTGTACTTCAGCAGGGCCGCCGTGCTGCCCACTTTGTCGGCCAATTTAACCACCGGCCCTTTGCATTCGGGGTGTGCTAAGATTTTGGCACCGGGGTGTTCGGCCTTGAGTTGGAGAATCTTTTCCACCGAAAACTTCTCGTGCACATGGCAGGCACCCTTCCAAAGTAGCATGTTACGACCGGTCAGACTGTTGATGTATCCGCCCAAATTCTCGTCGGGACCAAAGATAATCGGGGTGTCTTTGGGGAATGATTCAACGATTTGGCGTGCGTTGCTGCTGGTTACCACCACGTCGGTGACGGCCTTTGTGGCAGCAGTGGTGTTGACATAACTAATCACGGTGTGGTCGGGATGTGCCTCAACAAACTGCTTGAACTCGTCAGCCGGACAACTCTCGGCCAGCGAACACGAGGCGTTGAGGTCGGGTACCAGCACTTTCTTGTCGGGACAGAGTATCTTATTGGTCTCGCCCATGAAGTGAACGCCGCACATGACGATAATCTCTGCATCAGTGGTGGCAGCCTTTTGCGCCAGTGCCAAGCTGTCTCCCACGAAGTCGGCGATGTCTTGAACGTCGCTCTCGGTGTAATAGTGAGCCATGATGATGGCATTCTTCTCTTTGCACATCTGGCGTATCTCAGCCTTGATGTCTGTTCCTTCTGGGATAGGCTCGTTGACAAAGCCTTTTTCCTTCCATTCTTGTTTAATCATAATGTATTGTATAAGTGCCTATTAGAGGTCGTAGGCATGTTTGGGATAGTCTACCGTATAGTGCAGTCCTCGGCTCTCTTTGCGCTCGATGGCCTGCCGTGTAATGAGGTAACCCACGTTGATGATGTTGCGCAGTTCGCAGATATCTCTGGTGGCTTTGACGCGTTTGAACAGCTCTTCGGTCTCCTCATAGAGCAGATCGAGGCGTTTCCAAGCACGATGTAGTCGCAGGTCGCTCCGCACGATGCCCACATAGTTGGACATGATTTGTCCCACTTCGCGCTCGTCTTGGGCGATGAGCACCTTCTCTTCGTTGCTCATTGTACCTTCATCATTCCATTCTGGCACCTTATCGTTGAACTGATAGTCGTCGATAACGCGCACGGCATGTTCGGCAGCCGACTTGGCATAGACCACAGCCTCGATGAGTGAGTTGCTGGCCAAGCGGTTTCCACCATGCAAACCGGTGCATGAGCATTCGCCCACCGCATAGAGCCGGTGGATGGAACTCTCGCCATTGAGGTCAACCTTGATGCCTCCACACATGTAATGTGCGCTGGGACAGACGGGGATATATTCCTTGGTGATGTCGACACCTATGGTGAGACACTTGGCATAGATGTGCGGAAAGTGTTTTTTTGTCTCCTCCGCATCTTTGTGAGTGACGTCCAAACAAACGTGATTGAGGCCGTGTAGCTTCATCTCTCTGTCAATGGCGCGGGCCACAATATCACGCGGAGCCAGTGACAATCGTTTGTCGTACTTCTGCATAAACTCCTCACCATTGGGCAAACGCAGCACGCCACCGTACCCTCTCATGGCCTCGGTGATGAGAAAGGCGGGGTGAGTTTCGGCCGGATTGTAAAGTACCGTGGGGTGAAACTGCACAAACTCCATGTCCTTGACCGTTCCCTTGGCCCGATAAACCATGGCAATGCCGTCGCCTGTGGCGATGTTTGGATTGGACGTGGTGGCATACACGGCGCCCGTTCCGCCTGTTGCCATCAAGGTGACGCGGCTCAAGAAGGTGTCTATCTTATGGGTGTCGGGATCCAAGACGTAAGCGCCGTAGCACTCGATGTCGGGCGTTTTACGCGTCACCTCAATGCCTAAATGGTGCTGGGTGATGATTTCTACCGCAAAATGGTTTTCCAACACGGTGATGTTCTTGTTGGATCTCACGGCAGCCATCAATCCTCTTTGAATCTCAAAGCCCGTGTCATCCTTGTGGTGTAATATTCTGAATTCGCTGTGTCCGCCCTCCCGATGCAAGTCGAATTGGCCTTCTGGGGTTTTGTCGAAGTTGACTCCCCACTTCACCAAGTCGTCTATGGCCTTGGGAGCATTGCGCACAACATGTTCAACCGCCTTGCGGTCGGAGATGAAGTCGCCCGCAATCATCGTGTCCTCAATGTGTTTTTCGAAGTTGTCTACCTTCAAATTAGTCACCGAGGCGATGCCTCCTTGTGCTTTGGACGTGTTGGTTTCGTCCAGCGTAGTCTTGCATACCAAGGCCACTTTACCTTTCCCACTGTTGGCAACTTTCAGTGCAAAGCTCATGCCTGCTACTCCACCGCCTATAATGAGGAAATCAAATTTGCGTATCATGATGTGTTATATGATGTTCATTTACCGTTTGATGCAAAGATAGTGCAAACCGAAAATAGAGAAAGTTTACTTTCTATATTGAGGTGCCGCCTATTTTATGCAAAGATAGTGCAAGCCGAAAGCAAAGGAAGTTTACTTGCTTTGCTAAGGCGCAGCCTATCTTATGCAAAAGTACTAAAAAACTTTTATATTTGTAACCTGCGTTACAAAAAGCCAAAGAGAGAGACCGTAGCCTACCTCCTGATAGCTCATTTTATGTCGTTTTCTGCTTTCTCATGGCCAAAGCCTTATCTTCCGCAGCCTCCATAATCTCGCGTTCGCCCGGTCCCTTGTCGTTGATGCCGCAGAGATGCAGGATGCCATGGATAATCACGCGATAGAGTTCTTCCTCGTAGGGCTTGCCGAAACGTTCTGCGTTGGTGCGCACCGTGTCCAGACTGATGACGATATCACCGTTGAGGATGTCGCCCTCGTCGTAATCGAAGGTGATAATATCGGTGTAATAGTCGTGTCCCAAGTACTCGTTGTTCACTTCCAGAATCTTCTCGTCGTCAACGAACATATAGCCCACCTCTCCTATTTTGCGTCCGTAGGTGGCTGCCACGGCCTTGATCCAAGCGGAAGTTTCGCGCTTTTTAATCTTCGGCATCTTCACGCCGTCTGTGTTATAGGTAATCATATAAAAACCATTTTTCGGTTTCCACTCGCATGAGTGTGTCTGTTAGATCTATTTTGAATGATCTGTTTTTCGTTGGGGAAGAAACATGGATGCGTCGGCACCATAGTGTAAAAGCTCGCGCACGAGGGACGAACTCACGCTGGCCATCCCTGGGTCGGCAAAGAGCAGAATGGTGTCGATGCCACCGATTTGCCGATTGATGTCGGCTTGTTCGCGCTCGTACTCAAAGTCTTTCACCGACCGTACACCTTTGATGAGATACTTGGCGCCCTCTCGTTTGGCGAAATCCACGGCCAAGTCGTGATACGACTTCACGCTGATGCGCGGTTCATCGGCATACAAATCGCCAATGGTCTTGATGCGTTCTTCCTCGCTGTATCTATATTTTTTTTGCATGTTTACACCCACACCGATGACCAAGCGGTCAAACAGAGGTAAGATGCGACGCACGATGGAGTCGTGTCCGATGGTGTAGGGATCGAAACTGCCTACGAAAATGCCGATTTTAGGCTTGCTATCCATGTTTTCTTCCTTGTCGTTAAGTAAACAGTCCGGGTTCCATCAAGTTGCCTTTGTAAAGATCTCTGCCCAGATGTTCGTAGGCCAAATGAGTGGCCATGCGCCCTCTTGGCGTTCGTTTGATGAATCCTTCCATGATGAGGAAAGGCTCGTACACCTCTTCCACCGTACCCGTATCTTCGCCAATGGCGGTCGCAATGGTGCTCAGTCCTACGGGACCGCCCCGGAACTTGTCGATGATGGTGAGCAAGATTTTGTTGTCTATCTCGTCCAGTCCATATTGGTCGATGTTCAATGCCTGCAAGGCAAACTGTGCGATGCGGGTGTTGATGCTGCCATTTCCCTTGACTTGTGCGAAATCGCGCACCCTTCTCAGCAGTGCGTTAGCAATACGAGGCGTGCCTCTGGAGCGGCGTGCAATCTCGTAAGCGGCATCCTCATCGATGGGTACGTTTAGGATGTTTGCGCTGCGCCTGATGATTTTCTGCAATGTTTCGGGCGCATAATACTCCAAGTGCATGTTGATGCCGAAACGAGCACGCAGCGGTGCCGTCAGCAGTCCGCTTCTCGTGGTGGCTCCCACCAAGGTAAACGGGTTCAAGTCTATTTGGATAGAGCGAGCCGACGGGCCCTTGTCGATCATGATGTCGATGCGATAGTCTTCCATGGCCGAGTACAGATACTCTTCGACTACCGGCGACAGACGGTGAATCTCATCGATGAACAACACGTCGTTTGGCTCGAGCGAGGTCAATATGCCGGCCAAGTCGCCCGGTTTGTCGAGCACCGGACCGCTGGTCAGTTTGAACCCTACGCCCAGTTCGTTGGCAATAATGTTGCTCAAGGTGGTCTTTCCCAGTCCGGGAGGCCCGTGCAAGAGGGTATGATCAAGCGGTTCGTCACGGTATTTGGCAGCCTCTACGAAGATTTGAAGATTCTCCACAACCTTAGGTTGCCCGCTGAAATCGTTGAATTTCAGGGGCCTCAACGCATTCTCAAACTCTTTTTCTGCCGATGAAATGCGTTCATCTCTGATGTCGAAATCTTCTTCCATACTTGTTGGGACAGTCGTTTTTAATTTATGCAAAGATAGTGCAAACCGAATACAAAGCAAACTTGTTTGTTTTGTTGAGGTGCCGCCTATCTTATGCAAAGATAATCATTTTTAATTGATAATGCTTGCAACAGATGTTATTTAACGCATGCCGAGACAAAGAATGGCGTGTGGCAAGTGATTCTTTTCCTTGGTGCAAGGTGTACTTTGCAACCCGGTTGCATCTTCTTTTTCGTACTTTTGCAGCAGTAAATTTTTAATATATACAAAGATATGGAAGACATTCATGAAGAAGAGCAGATGGCCTGGTGGAAGATTATCCTATCGGGCGTGATGCTTGTCGTGGGCATTGCAGCCCCATATACTGGGTTAACAATTCTCGATGACCAATGGATATCCTTGGCATGGTACGTCGTGGCGTTTGCCTTTGTGGGCCTGCCGGTGATGAAAGAAGCGTGGGAATGTGCCGCGAAAGGCGACGTGTTCAGTGAGTTCATGCTCATGACGATTGCCTGTATTGGTGCTTTCGCTATCGGTGAATACCCCGAAGCGGTTGCCGTGATGCTGCTGTACTGCATTGGTGAGGCGTTGCAAGACCGTGCCGTAGACCGTGCCAGAGATAACATTCGCGCGCTGGTGGCTTTCAGACCCACCCTGGCTCGCGTGGTCGTTGATGACACAACCGTGGAGAAACAGCCCGTTGAAGTGGCCGTGGGCGATGTGATTGAGGTGAAGGCTGGCGAGCGAGTGCCACTTGATGGAACGCTGTTGTCAGATTCAGCCTCACTGAACACCGCAGCTCTGACGGGCGAATCGATGCCCCGAACGATGGAGAAAGGCGAGGAAGTGATGGCGGGCATGATAGCCGTTGACCAAGTTTTACGCCTCAAGGTGACCCGTCCTGAAAGCCAATCAGCCATCTCGCGCATCTTGAAAATGGTGGAAGATGCTGCCGATCGCAAGGCTCCTACCGAACTGTTCATTCGTCGCTTCGCCCGCATTTATACCCCCATTGTCGTCATGCTGGCGGCCTTGACCATTCTGCTACCTTATCTATATAGTTTGTTCGACGCCAACTTTACCTACGTTTTCAGCGAGTGGTTCCGCCGTGCGTTGGTCTTCCTGGTTATCTCTTGCCCCTGTGCACTGGTCATCAGCGTGCCGCTGGGCTATTTTGCCGGCATCGGTTCGGCCTCCAAGCGGGGCATTCTGTTCAAGGGGAGCAACTACCTTGACGCCATTACCGAGGTTGATTTGGTGATGTTCGACAAGACCGGCACGCTCACCACGGGCGAATTTGCCGTGCAAAGTGTGGAGGGACTGGATGAGGAAGCGCTCAAAACGGTGTCGGCTATCGAGAAGTCGAGCAATCACCCCATCGCTAAAGCCATCGTACGTTATCGTCCGACGGACGAGAAGATTGATGCCAAAGACATTGCCGGGCATGGCTTGCAGACCGATGAGTGGCTGGTGGGCAACCTGAAACTGCTGGAGCGTGAAAACGTGTTCTTCCCTGATGCGTTGCGCAATATTCCCGAAACTGTTGTTTGTGTGGCCCATCTTGGTCGCTATGTGGGGCATATTATCCTGGCTGACCAGGTGAAAGATGATGCCAAACAGGCTATTGAATCGCTGCCCGTGCGTGTGGAGATGCTGTCGGGCGATCGTCAAGAGCTGGTTTCAAAGGTGGCTTCGAGCCTCGGCATACGCAAGGCCTACGGCGACTTGCTGCCCGAAGGCAAGGTGAAACACATAGAGCAGGCCAAACACATGGGGCAGCGTGTGGCCTTCGTAGGTGATGGTATCAACGATGCCCCAGTGCTGGCATTGAGCGATGTGGGCATTGCTATGGGTGGTTTGGGTTCTGACATGGCCATCGAAACCGCCGATATCATCATCCAGACCGATCAACCTTCGAAGGTGGCCGATGCCATCCGCATCGGAAAACAAACGCGTCGAATCGTCAATCAAAACATCTGGCTGGCCCTCATCATCAAGGCTCTGGTGATGCTGTTGGGGCTGTTGGGCCTGGCTAACCTGTGGATGGCCGTGTTTGCCGATTCGGGTGTGGCACTATTGGCGGTGCTCAATTCGTCGCGCATCTTCTTGAAGAACAACAAATAGCAAGCGTCCCATCATGACATCCGTAGGCCTGATGCCCGTCTGTCATGATCATACAGCATAATTGGGAACTCAAATTCAATCGACACGGCCACCTATCGTACGAAAATCGATGGGTGGCCGTGTCGATGTTGCTTGCGTGCAATGCTGCGTGATGCTATGAATTGATCCTCCTTCCCACGTGATCGTAGAAACGATCAATGACGCGTAGCATGTCGCTGGGCAGGTATTCGTAAGCCTGTTCAATCAGTTCTTCCGGCACTTCATAATAAGCTTCGGCAATGCTCCCGCAGATGGCAGCCTTGGTGTCGGTATCGCCACCAGCCCCAACGGCGATGCGAATGGCGTCTTCAAAACTCTCACTTTCCAGGAAACAGCGGATGGCCCATGGAACCGTTTCTTGACATGTGCTGTCAAAGTGTCCCTGACTGCCTATTCTGTAGATGTCTTTCAAGGGTGGAATGTCATACCCGAATTTGTTCTTGACGGCGCTTTCTATTTCGTCTTTCGTGATGCGACAGGTGCGCAGCCAATACACCAGCGTGGCGATGCACTGCGCTCCCCTGATGCCTTCACTGTGGCAATGGCTTACCTCGGTGCAACGTTTGCTTTCGCGAAGCACGTCATGAAAGTCGTCGAAGAGCCATCCTATCGGACTAACGCGCATGGCTGCGCCATTGCCATACGAACTTTGTGGGAGTGGGTTCTTCTCTTGTAGCCAAGTTTGATACATGTTGCCATACCCGTTCATGGGATTGGGGTAGCGATGACACCAGTCGAGAAGCGACTCTTGATAAGGGCGCATCCGGAGTATGGCGTCGGCTATGGCCACCGTACAGATGGTGTCGTCGGTGTAACTGCATTCTTCCGCAAAGAGGGTAAAACCTGCTTTTGGTGCAGATTGGTCAAATTCGTATGGCGAACCTACAATGTCGCCGATGATGGCTCCTAACATATAACAATATAATAGAATTTAAGGTGTTTGACAAATTTATAAAATACTTTTCATATTTTTATCTATGAATAAAGAAGTAGATTTGATTTTATGCTTTATTAACAAATTACATGCCCTAAAATTTGTCCTATCTGTTTTGTAGATGATATGGAGTGACTGCCAATCAGACATAAAGAATTTTCTTGACAACATCCCCCTCTCTCCTTGGCGTATTTGTGAACAACCTTGATCTTGGGCGCAAATACGCCAAGCACGAGCTACTTTTGTATCTTGTTAATACGCACAGCGTTACGAATTTTCACCAATAATTGGCTCTCGAAAGTCATGCGCTTTTCTGCCAAAAGCATTGCTTGAAGTGTCTAATTTGTATGCTTTTGCATGTCAAAGGCATGTTGGTAAGCCGGCAAAATGATGCCTTTTATCGCTTAAAACCCGCTTTTTTGTGTAAATAATCGGCATGACGCATCAAATAACCGCTTGTTTGCAGAAAGTTTGCCTATTGTTTTTTTCTAGATTGAAAGTTTTGAAGAGCCGTTTTTGGGGCTATTTTTTGATAAAATATTCAACAAATTGGCGTGCCGGTGTAAACCTTTTGAGTAGCAACAAGCACTGCAAGCACGGCACTTTTCCACAGGCTGGCAACCCAAAAGCCCGTAGCCTAACCCAGTTGATGCACATAGCCCAGCAGCGATTGAAATTCGTTCTGTAGCTCTGTTCGCAATGTGTATCGTAACGCTCCATCTAAGTGAATTTATCTTTCTTAGTATCGCCGTGTACAATAAGAGAATCCCCAAGAGTAGATTCTCGAAAGTTTTACCTAATTTTGCGGATGAACTTTTGGCGGCATCTCTGCAGATTTCCGTATATGGGTCGAGTGGTTCTGCTGTCATTTACTTGATGTTTTGATTACTATAAGGTTACTGATAATCAGCTGTTTAACCATATTTTATTCGTTATATATTGTAAATTAATTCACTCATTTCCAAGCGATTACATGAGAAGTAACAGAATATTATAAAAAAAGTTTCCATTTACGGTTTAGTAAATCCACTTTCATGTGTAATATAGATGTATGACGGACAGAAAACAACTTGCATCGCTCTTCAAGCAACACTAC
>CAKOVA010000055.1 GCA_934120735.1 uncultured Prevotella sp. | reverse complement strand
TGAAGCACAAGGTCGGCCTCCAGTCCGTAGCGGTCACGATAGTATGACAAATGATTGCCAAAGCCTGGCGTGTAAGCCCGAAGATCTCTCGCACACATCTGCTCAAAGATGAAACCAAAAGTTTTGAGCTGAGTCATTAATGCTTCAGGAGAAAGTCCTAAAGCTGCAATTGTAATGGAAGGGTCTACGAAAGCCCGCTTTATACCACTTCGAATTGCTGTCTTGCTCCGGACGGCAGGGCACCACGCATCAATGTTGTCAATAACAAACAACTTATTCAGGGATGTTATATAATCTAAGAACGTGCTCATCGTGAGTGACACTTCCCCAGAAGACGTTACATCAGCTAATAAAGCTGTGTTTTTTGCCAATGTAGAAATGTTACGAGCATATGAACGTAATATGGCACGAGTAGTCCGTTCATCTCTTTGTACGCCGTCTACTCTTGAAATATCGTCTCTACAGATGGCATCCACATAGTTGCGTGCAATCAGCAATTTCGCCTTATCACTCTCCATATTAAGAAATGCAGGCCATCCGCCACGACAAGCAGCGTAAATAAGGTCTTCTATCTTCATGGCAGAAGTAATGCCATCTATGTCCAAGTCTTTATTATCGAACAATTCTTTAAGAGATATTTTTCCGTTCGACTCTCCCGATTCCCATAGACTCATTGGCAACATCTTCATTCGTGATATCCTACCTGTACCAGAATGATGAATCTTACTTCTGTCAACAACGGTAGATCCGGTAAGAATGAACTGTCCTGGAACCTGACGCTCGTCCACCATTGTGCGCACAGCATCCCAAAGTATAGGAGCGTCCTGCCACTCATCTATAAGGCGAGGTGTTTCACCCAACAACAGCAAGGATGGTTTTGAAGCGGCTGTTGCAGCGTATTCTTCCTGCATCTCCGTATCCTGCATTTTTACGACACTTTTACTCATTTGTTCTGCAGTTGTTGTCTTCCCGCACCACTTAGGACCCTCTATTAGTATTGCCCCAAAAGCCTCAAGATGCTCTGCCAGTTGAAGGTCTGCAATTCTCTGTGAATAACGCATATTGTAACCGTGATTGATTATGTGTGCAAAGTTATTGATATTCAGATATATTTGCAAGAAAAAACTAATATTTTAGACATTTAAAACTATGAATTGTGGCATTTCATCATAAACTTTTGTGGCATTTCATCATAAACTTTTGTGGTGTTTCATCATAAACTTTTGTGGCATTCCATCATAAACTTTTGCGGTGTTTCATTTGGTGTTTTTGTGGTAAATCATTCGATGTTTTTGTGAGTGGTCTGTTTCTCTTCTAAAAAAAGAGCATTTCTTTAGGACATTTCAAGTAAACATACAATCTTTTAACCGAGCGAAAAAATAAACTTTCCTACACCAAGATGCGAGCTCTTCAGACACGTTTTGTAATCTCGCACTTGCTGGTTCACGCTATGCATTCTTCCGTGAATTATCTTTTGCAGCAACGTCTTTTTGTTTCTTCTGCGTTTTTCGTTGTAGAAAAACACTGCTTCGCAGTAGGAGATTTGTTAAATATTTTGTCCGTTTGATGCCCCTAAAACGGCACTTGGAAATGTGCAATCTGGAAAAAAACAATAGGCAAACAGGAAGCAAGCAGCAGGCTTTTTCCTCTGAAAACACGATTTTTACCAAGAAAATCCCGACTTTTCTCGCCGTAGAAGCATCGTTTTGATGGCCAATTTGCATGGGTTAGGCATGCAAAAGCATACAGATTTCACCTTTATAGCAATGCTTTTGGCTCAAAAAGACTCGATTAGCAGGTTCTTGGTGCAGATGTTTACTTGTAATATGTTGTTTTTCAGTATTATATGAAAACGGTCTTATTTTGGGCGAATTTACGACGATTGGCCTCTTTGTTGGTGAATAAGCGAAATATGAAGCATGTTGTTGTCAAGAAAATTCATACATAATGTCCCTCCTGCTTCTCATTTCATCCACGTCAACTGCTCTTTCATTTACAAAGTAGTTCATTGTCTTGTTTAGTTGATTCGTGTCATTTGTGTCATTCGTTGTTCAACAACATTTCCCTTTAAATGAAAATGCCGTGTTCGCATCGGAGTTTCACGGATATCCACGGTATGTCCGTGTGATTATGTTTGAGATGCGGAGTAGCGAGGTTCAACGCCCCGCAGGGGCAGCAGCTTATAGCCCAGGGCACCGCCCTGGGTAAGATAGTGAGAGGTGTGCGCCCTGTAAGGGCAAAAGCAACTACAAGAACATGATAATCAAATGCTTTTGTCCTTACAGGACGCAGTTACCCCAATACATCCAACCCACGGTGATACCCTGGGCTATAATCTTTTGGGCTTTCAGCCCGTGAATTTGCTGTTCTGCGTTGGATGCCATTTTTATTTACAAAGGTTATTTGTCGTCAAAAACAATCATGTTTTTTTGTATCAACAACGAATTTAACAAAAGACACGAATCCCTTTGTTGGAATCAATGAACGCGGGCGTTCACCTAATGAAAACCAATGTGGCAAAGACATGAGACATATTTATGTCGGCAGAATTTGTCCCATTCGCAGAACGCTTGCGTTCATTGTCTTGTTTAGTTGATTCGTGTCTTTTGTTAATTTCGTTGTTCCACAACATTGCCTTTCAATGAAATTGCCGTGTGGCCCAAAACGGCGAGATATATAATAATATGTACGATTTCTCGTTATTGTTAAAAAAGCACGATTTTATAAAGCATGAAACGTCATATATTACTGTCTGTTCTGCTGGTCGCAACTGGAGTGGGGCATGCCCAGGCAGATTTCGATGAAGAAAACGCATCGCAGTGGAACATCGGTGAGAACATTCATTATCAGGTAGAGTTACAAAGTTCGTTCTCTGATGGCAAAACGCCCTTGTGGCTCCATTCCAACCGGCATGGCTTGAGTTCGTTGGAAAAAAACAACGGTTATCTGCGCGCGGCCTTGATCAGACCCTTGCGTACCGACTCGGCACGCAAATGGGCGATAGGCTATGGCCTGGATGTGGCGGCGGGTGTCAATCATACCAGCAAGATGATGGTTCAACAGGCCTTTGTTGAGCTGCGGTGGTTGCATGGCGCGCTCTCTGTAGGGAGCAAGGAGTTCCCCATGGAGTTGAAGAACAACCAGTTGAGCAGCGGTTCGCAAACGCTGGGCATCAATGCCCGTCCGGTTCCGCAGGTGCGTTTGGCCTTGCCAGATTACTGGATGTTGCCCTTTGGCAACAGGTGGTTGCACGTGAAAGGACACGTCGCCTACGGCAAGATGACGGACGATAACTGGCAGCACAGTTTTACCCAGCGCCAGTCAAAGTATGCCGATAACGTGCTGTATCACAGCAAGGCCGGCTATTTGAAGATAGGCAATGAAGACCGCTTCTGTCCGTTTTCGATTGAAATGGGGTTGGAGATGGCCACTATTTTTGGAGGAACGGCCTATCAGCCTCAGTCTGACGGAACGGTCAACGTGATTCGCAGTCAAACGGGGTTCAGGGCTTTTTGGAATGCTTTCATGCCTGGTGGCTACGACGCGCCCGAGGAGGACATCGTTTATCAGAATGTGGAAGGCGACCAACTGGGCAGCTGGCTCATACGGATGAACTATGATGCGGACACCTGGCGCGTAGGTCTGTATGGTGAAAAGTTTTTCGAGGACCACTCGTCCATGTTCCAACTCGATTACGACGGGTACGGAACGGGCGACGAATGGAACGTCAAGAAGAAAAGAAAGTTCTTTGTCTACGATTTTAAAGACATGATGTTGGGCGTGGAACTCAATCTGAAATACAACGATTTGGTGCGCAACGTGGTGTTTGAATATCTGTACACCAAGTACCAGAGCGGGCCGGTATATCATGACCACACGCAGAACATGAGTCACCATATCTCGGGTATCGATGATTTTTACAACCACTACATTTACACTGGGTGGCAGCATTGGGGTGAAGTGATGGGCAACCCGCTGTATCGTTCGCCCCTCTATAACGAGGATGGACGTATCAACATTCAGAACAATCGGTTCAAGGCCTTCCATCTGGGCGTGTCGGGCGAACCGTGGAGCGGCGTGAGCTATCGCCTGTTAACCACTTGGCAAGAGGGATTGGGAACCTATAAAATGCCCTTCGCAGCCAAACAGCACAACGTAAGCGTTATGCTGGAGGTTGGCTGCCAGCTGAAACATGGCTGGAACATCCGAGGAAGCTATGGGGGCGATTTCGGCCGAATCCTGGGCAATAATCAAGGCGTACAGCTCACCATCGGCAAACATGGAGTGTTCAACCTGTAAACAAGTCATTGAAATGAAAAAATTATCTTATATCCTCCTCACCCTCCTGATGCTCGCGACCTGGACTTCTTGCGAGCTGGAAACATCCAACAACGGGGCCTTGGATGGTTATTGGCGTTTGCAACAAGTAGATACCTTGCAAACCAAGGGAACGGCCGACCTCTCTGCGCAACGATTGTTTTGGTCGGTTCAAGGCAAAATTCTCATGCTCAACGATTTGGATTACCGCTATCCCGAGTGTGTGATGGAGTTTGAACATCGTGACCAGCGTCTGACGTTGCGCAAGCCATTGATTTCTGATCGTACGAAGGGCGACCCGGTGATAGACGATGTGAAGATTCTTTATCCATACGGCATCCAACGGCTGGACGAACAGTTTGAGGTGGAACGGTTAGATGGTTCGCGTATGATTCTGCGCAGTGAACAGCTTCGGTTGGTGTTCGTCAAATTTTAGAGGCAACGAAACTTCACGGATATCCCAAGGATGTTTTTCGTGCCATTCCGTGTCGTTACGTTGCTATGATATTTTGTTTGTTGTGTTCACAACAGTGCTTCACGGATGTTGTCCGCGTTGTCCCTGTGATTTCAAGGGTTTTAAGGATTATCAAATCAAGGAACATCAACATAAAATAAATGCAAGACTAAGAAAAAAAGTTGGGTTTTAGAACACCACTTGAGACATTTTACTTAAATTTGCAAACGTAGTTGCATCTTGAAGTTGAATCTACCCTATGGTTAATCGAATTATCTTTTTTTGTTTCCTGATTTTTACAATTGTGGGCTGTCATTGTAAAGTTGAAAAAAACGATAATAATGTCAATGATAATATAACAGCAATTCATTCTAATAAAAAAACATTTTCTATTTGACTGCTTCAGATAAAACTATTATTGAAAAATATAACACAAATAAAAAAGAGATTATAAATAGTGTTGCTCTAATTGAATTAAATGATTTGCGTTTACATTTTTCAAGTAATAAATTCTGTTTTATAAAAACAGAATTGGTAAATAACACAAATGACTCTATTTTCCTTTCAAATGATATGTTTTTATATTATAATGAGGAAAGTAACTTATGGCGTTCTTTATCTTATCCAGAGAATTTTGTAAAAGAAGATTTGGGTACATTCATTCCTTCCAACACCAAACAGTATCACGCCTTTTTCTTCCCTATAAATGAGAAAAAGATACAAGGTAAATACAAATTGCAATTGTCTTTTTACACAACATCTGGAAAGACTCATTACTATATATCAAAAATATTTACCATCAAGTCAACTTCCGATTAGGGTTGTAAAAAATGTAAATAATTTCCCCTTGAAAAGCATTTAACGATCTGTGTATCTAAAAAACAATGGCCTGCGACAGGGGATACCGGGGACAAAGCATGAGCGGTCAGACACAAATCATGATTCCGGACACGCCAAAGAAAACAGCCCCACGGTACCCCAAGAACAAAAAGCACAAACTCTTCCGCAAGCGGGCGGGAATAAAGTCTGTTATTGAACACTGCAAGGCAGACCATCGGTTAGGGAGGAACTTCTACAGGGGTCTCTTCGGAAACTCTATCAATGTCGTGCTTGCAGTTGCCGCATATTACTTCAAAAGACCCATGAGGCTTCTTTTGTGCCTTATTGAAAGAGTGATTATATGGTGCTGCGGGAGACTGAATTTAAATTTTCAGTCCCAATTCACTCCGTTGGTTTTATGAAATATGGTAGAGTGTCTTTTTGAGAGTCGACTAACAAATAAAACGAATCCGATTGCTGGAAATCAATGAATTATGGTCTTGTTTAGTTGATTCGTTTCATTCGTTGTTCAAACAAAAAAATGGGGGTGCATCAAAATGATGATGCACCCCCCCCTGTCATATTGTTAGGGCTTTCGCCCCATGCTTATAGGTTGTGTGATTGCAACATGGCCTTTGGGTCGAGAATCTTGTCAACCTCTTCGGCACTCATGAGCTTCTTCTCCACCACAATCTCGTGTAGGCTCTTACCGGTCTCCAGTGCTTCCTTGGCTACCTTGGTGCTGTTTTTGTAACCGATGTATGGGTTCAGCGCCGTGACAATGCCGATGGAATGTTTCACCATATCGAGATTGTGCTTCTCGTTTAAGGTGATGCCGCTCACGCATTTCTCCCTGAGGGTGTTCATTACATTGGTCATCCAGGTGATGCTTTCAAACATGCACTCTACGATGACAGGCTCCATGACGTTGAGTTGCAGCTGTCCGGCCTCGGCAGCCATGGTGATGGCCATGTCGTTACCGATGACCTTGAAGCACACCTGGTTGGTCACCTCGGGTATGACGGGGTTCACCTTTCCCGGCATGATGGAAGATCCTGGTGCCATCGCGGGCAGATTGATTTCGTGCAAACCGCAACGAGGACCTGATGCCATGAGGCGGAGGTCGTTGCAAATCTTGGATAACTTGACCGCCAATCGCTTCAATGCTCCTGAGTAGCTTACATAATCGCCGGTGTCTGGTGTGGCCGCAATCATGTCTTTGGCTTTCACAAACTTGTCGCCGGTGAACTTGGTGAGATACTCGGTCACCAAATCAGCATAGCCTGGAACTGCGTTTAGGCCTGTGCCAATGGCTGTGGCACCCATGTTGATGGTGAGCATTTTCTTCGCATTGTATTCGATGTACTCCAGCTCATCTTCCAATGTGTTGGCAAAAGCGGCGAACTCTTGTCCCGATGTCATGGGCACAGCGTCTTGCAATTGGGTGCGACCCATCTTCACTGCGTCTTTGAACTCGTTGGCCTTGATGCGCAAGCAGTCAACAAGTGCTTTCAAACTCTTCAACAAGTCTTTGTTCATGCGATAGGCTGCATAGCGTAAAGCCGTTGGGTAAGCGTCGTTGGTAGACTGTCCGCAGTTGACATGGTCGTTTGGGTAGCAGTGCACATAGTCACCTTTTTCATATCCCATCAACTCCAGTGCGCGGTTGGCAATCACCTCGTTGGCGTTCATGTTCACGGATGTGCCGGCTCCACCCTGCATCATGTCAATGCAGAAGTTGTCCCACAGCTTGCCTCCGATGATATCATCGGCAGCTTGACAGATGTGATCTGCAATATTTTTGTCAAGGGCACCCAACTCAGCGTTGGCTGCGGCTGCGGCCTTCTTGACGTATGCGATGGCCATGATGAACTGGGGATAATCGCACATCTTGGTGTTGGAAATGCGATAATTGTTGATGGCGCGCTGCGTTTGAACGCCATAATAAGCGTCTGCGGGCACTTGTAATTCGCCCAAGAGATCAGACTCTACTCTGTATTTTTCGTTTTGTTCCATTGTGTTTACTATTGATTTTTGTAGTTGTTTTTTTCTGTGTTTGTCATGGTTCGTCATAACAGACGAACGTGGACACGAGGGGCGTCTCACGTTCATCTTGCTGTTAAAGGGCTGTTGTTAGAATGCCTTGATTCTGTACATAAAGCCCAGTTCGATGCGATTGGTGTTGTAGTCAGCCAGTTTGCTCTCGTCCGTGAACTTGTAGTTACGGCCGATGTATGACAAGAATACGCGGCAGTCTTGTGACTTGATAGGATAATATTCCAAGCTGGCCATGTAACCAAAAGACTTACGATAGTTCTTGAGTTCTTCTATCTTGCTGACACTTGCCGTTTCGTACATGCCTTTGAGCATCAGGTTCCACTGATCAACGAACTGCCAATTGGCCTTGGTTACGAACGAGTTGTAGTTTACTTTGCCAAACCGCACGTTGCCTGGTCCGCGGAATTGTGACAAGTCGTTGGTGGCAATGCCCAGACGGTCTACGTCGTCAAAGGCACCCATGTAGTCGAAATACCACTGGAAGGTGGGCAAGTTGAGCTTTTGACCGAGCATCACCATCTGGCTGCTCTGGTCTTTGGCCTGTGTCTGTGTACCCACGCCCCAACGTGTTTGTAGCTTATCACCAAAGAAATTACCGTTCCACAAGAAGATATAGGTCAATGGATGATTGGCAGCTTCCACGGCTTCAGTCTTTCCTTTTTCTTTCATCACCTTGAGGTCAGCCCCATATTCTTGAGCCAACTTGTTGTTGTAAGCATTGGTGATGTTCAGGTTAAACTCCTGTGACTCCACGGGCTTGAATGCGAAGTTTACGCCGGCCATGAAGTTATCCATGTTGTCAATCATGTCAGAGTATTGGTAGATGTACATGGGGTTCTCGTCAAACTCGAATCCACCCCAGTTTTGACACATCTTACCACCCGTGATACCGAACTTGTCTGTAACCTGATAGCCAACAGAAAGGATGTCGGTAGCTTTGGCAAAGTTGTCCTCGCCTTGCGCACCATTGGCTTTGTTCAAGCGGTGACGGAAACGGTAAGAGAGTTTGCCGAAGGAACCTTTGATTTCCAATCGGGCTTGCTTGTTCTTGAAGGATGATCCCCAGTCGTTGCCATCGTAGGCCTCTTGGAAGGAAGACGCATAGTTGAAATATACGTTGAATGCGTCGCTTTTCTTCTCCAATTTGAACAGACGGCTTGCCAATGACTCGTAATTGCCATCTTCGCCACCCATGCCTGTATTGTTACCTTGTGCGCTTGCGCCCAGTGCCAAAGACATCATAGCGCAAATCATCATTATTTTTTTCATGTTCATTATTTTTATTCCTGTTATCAATAATAGGAATTAATATTCTTGGTAGTACTTCTGAATTTGCTGCCAGTCGTGTGTTTTCGTCAAAGCCAGCATCAACAATACGCGTGCCTTCTGCGGATTGAGGTTGAGAGATGCCACGAAATGATATTTGTTGTCATCTACCTCAGCATTCAGATTGGTAGGACCTGTGGGAACGCGGCTTGAACGAACGATTTGGATGCCGCTGTTCTGTGCTTTGATAGCCACGTCGAAAACGTCTTTGTAGAAGTTGCCGTCGCCAACACCTGCCAACACGATGCCATCGTACTTGGCATCAACGAATGCCTTGATAGGAAGGTCAGAGCAGTTAGAGTAACCGTAGATGATGCCCACCTGTGGCAATTTGTCCAGGTTGTCCACGTTGAATACTGATTCTGTTCCGCGCTTGTAGGCTGGTGTTTGCAGATAGCAAGCCTTGCCATTGAACACGTTACCAATTTGACCATAGATGCCCCCCTTGAACGTACCGCAGTCGGTGGTGTGTGTCTTGATAACCGATTTGGCATCAAACAGTTGGTCGTTCATGCAAACCATCACGCCCTTGTCGCGCGATTCGGGTGTGGCAATGGCAGCCACTGCATTGTACAGGTTGGCGGGTCCGTCAGCAGAAATGGCTGTGGCCGAACGCATGGCACCTACCAATATCACAGGCTTGTTGCTGTGTACGGTGAGGCTCAAGAAGTAAGCGGTCTCTTCCATGGTGTCGGTTCCATGAGTAATCAGCACGCCATCATATCCTTCTTGGTTGAGCAGCTGGTTGATTCGCTTGGCCAGTTTCAGCCACACTTGGTCGTTCATGTCCTGACTACCGATGTTGCAAATTTGCTCACCTGATACGTCAGCGATGTCTTTGATCTGCGGAACGGCAGCAATCAAGGTTTCTACACCCAGTTGGCCGGCATTGTAAGCCGATGATGTAGAACTTGTGGATACACCTGCAATGGTGCCACCTGTAGCCAAGATGCGAACCTTAGGTTTGGCACATAGACCAACGGTAACGAACAATGCAACAATCACCAGGATGTTGATACGTAAATGTTTCATAATAAATTGTTTTTAAGTGATTAAATATGATATCAATAAAATATTTGCGTGAACAAGAAAGCCAGTGCGATGGACACGATGGTTGTGATGAATCCTGACAACTGGAAACTGTGATTGATGACGTACCGACCGATTCGCGTGGTGCCGGTTCGGTCAAAATTGATGGCTGCCACCTCGGTGGGGTAGTTGGGCATGAAGAAATAACCGTTGCAGGCAGGGAACATCGCTAGCAGGTATAGCGGGTTGATGCCCAGCAACACACCCAGGGGATAGATGGTGCGCACGGTGGCTGCCTGTGAGAACAGCATGATGCTCATGATGAAGAGGATGACGGCGAACAAGAAGGGAGCTGCCTGTACCCAATCGGCCAGGTGTGTGACGAAGAAGTCTTTGTTGCCATTGAAGAAGGTGTCGCCCATCCAGGCAATACCGAAGATGCTCACCATGGCGTTCATGCCGGCAGCAAAGACAGTTCCCTTAGCAGCTGTGGCCACATTGCCCTTGCCCACGATGAGAATCAACGCGGCTGCCGACATCATCACAATCTCGATCGTCTCGGAGGTGGCTATTGGCGTCATTACACCGTCTACCATGTGATGGGGCTTCAGTTGTGGGAATAGACCGAATGTTACCACCAGCGCAACGCCCACCAAGAAGGCATACACGGAGTATTTTGCGCGTGGGTTGGGGTTGGCGTTTATTTGCTGCATGCGTTTCTGTTCTTCTTCCGGATTGATTTCACCAGATGCCACCTTAGCTTGATAGATGGGGTCGTCTTCCAACTCTTTGCCTATCCGGTTCTGCACAAATGCTGCCACGAGGATGGCTACGAAAGAGGCAGGAATGCACACAATCATCACATCAGCCAGGTCGATGCCTTTCAAGCCCAAGATATCTGTACTGATGATGGCTGCTGTAGCGGCACTCACAGGGCTGCCAGTGATGCCCAGTGAAGCAGCAATGACGCTGACGCTCAACGGTCTTTCGGGTCTAATTTTGTTTGCTTGAGCTATCTCAGAAATGATGGGGAGCAGTGAATAACAGGTGTGCGCCGTGCCAGCCAACAGGCAGAACATCCAACATGTCAACGGACCGTAATAGGTGATTTGACTGGGATGCTTGCGCAGGAACTTGCCCGTGACACCCACCAGATAATCTAAACCTCCCGTGGCTTGTAGGGCTGAGGCTGCTACAATAACCGAAACAATAATCATCATCACATCGATGGGTGCTTTTCCCGGTGCCAGACCGAAAACAAAGACCAATAAGAAAGTACCTACCATACCGTAGATACCCATACCGATGCCGCCTACGCGGGCACCAATGAAGATGAACCCAAATACAATGAGTAATTGTAAGATGATGAGTGTAGTAGCCATTTGTTTTTTACTTACAGTTTTAATAATTGCAACGCAAAGTAAAGGAATCTACCCTGATTTTTGTTATTTTTTATATTAATTAATGCAAATTCTAACACAAATTAACTATTATAAGATTTATGAGGTTTCTATTTGTTACCTATATTGTCCTATTTTAGTGAGATGTCCGTCCGCTATTTGCAATCTAAAGTAATGAATGCTATACTAACAAACGCATCATCTTTGTCATCACGCATGTGATAATATGGTGGTGGATGTTGCCTGGGTAGTTAGACTTTAGATTGGGAAGTCTGTTCTCTCTATGTGAAAGGTTTAATGGGTTAAGGTTAGAAAATTTTACCGAATGCGATGTTAATGAAAGTCTTGGTTAATATTTTCATATCGAACCACCATGACCGATGTTCTAGGTAATACAAGTCGAGATCCAGTCGTTTCAACATTTTCTCCATGGTGTCCGTGTAGCCGTTGTACAAGGTAGCGTAGGAAGTGACGCCAGGCCTGATTTGATAAAGGTAGGCATACCTGGAATCTCGTTGCATGATTTGGTCGATGTAGAACTTTCGTTCCGGTCGTGGTCCGATGAAGGCCATGTCTCCTTTGATCACGTTCCACAGTTGCGGCAGTTCGTCCAAGTGGTGTTTGCGCAGATATCTGCCTATTTTGGTCATGCGCTTGTCGTGTTGGTGCCTGTAGAGTTGTGGTCCATCCTTCTCCGCATCGATGCACATGCTACGGAATTTGTAAATGGTGAAAGGTCGGCCGAAGCGCCCGATTCGTTCCTGTTTGAAGATTACGGGTCCGCCGTCTTCACGCTTAACCAAGAAATAACAAAGCAGAAACAAAGGTGAGAAAACCATCAGTGCTATGGTGGCTATCAAGAAATCGGCAGCGCGCTTGATGTTACGCTCCAACTCGTTCATACCGTCGGGAATGAACCGAGGGTTCTTGATGTCGTCGTTGTATTTGATGTAGGGCGGGATTGTCTTCACCATTTAGTGTTTTTATTTTAAATAACGCAAATACTTCCATACATATTATACTTTGCACATGGAATTTATGGGTTATTGGCGACGTACCAATTTCAATAAATGGCTGCTTCTACCTTCGTCTCTGTCACTTTTAGGAAACAAGCTTACTTTAATCAGTGTGCTTAAAAATGTAAGATGCTGTTTTGCAATATATTTTGATACGTTCTGAGGAAAAAAACTAATGTTGTCTGTATTCAATTTTCCTGTAATTTCTACTGTTGTTCTCTCTTTATTTTTTGTGTGATATGATATTTATTACTCTGATGGCATGGATTAATATATATTGCTTATTTTTAGTTATGAGTGATATATTCCGCAGAAGTCGAAAATAATTTTGTCTTGTTTTTTAGGAAACTCTTTGAACATAGAGTGAGCAACAAGAAATGCCACAATGTCAGCCTGCTCAAAAGCATCATGATATGGAGTAAGCTTAAAGATGGAATGCGCTTGTATGTTTGGTTCTGAAACCATCAAACTCGCATCGTGACAGTTCTGCATGATATTGCCTACAATTTGTTGGGCGGGACTTTCTCTTAAGTCGTCAATGTCTGGCTTGAATGTGAGTCCCATTAGTGCCACATGGGGTATTCTGTTGTTTTTTAGCTTGAAATCAATAATGGCTTTTTTTATCTTGTCTGCACACCATTCAGCCTTATAGTTATTTATTTTGCGTGATGTTGCGATGAGTTGACTTTCTTCTGGAAATTTGGAAGTGATAAAATAAGGATCAACAGCAATGCAATGACCACCAACGCCACAGCCTGGGCGAAGGATATTCACACGAGGGTGTTTATTGGCCAATTCTATCAGTTCCCAGACATCAATACCAGCCTTATCACAGATGATTGACAATTCGTTGGCAAAGGCAATTTGTACGTCACGACTTGAATTCTCAGTGAGTTTGCACAACTCGGCTGTTTTACAATTGGTGGGATGAAGACTCCCTTCCACAAAATGACGGTAAAAGCTCATCGCTTTTTCTGTGGACTGTTGGTTATATCCTCCAATCACTCGGTCATTATGTATCAGTTCGTAAACAATGTTGCCAGGTAATACCCTTTCAGGGCAGTATGCAATGAAGATTTTTCCTTCCAGTTCGGGTCTTTCCTTGAAAATAAGTTTTCCCATCTTTTCTGTTGTGCCAACTGGTGATGTCGACTCGATGATGTATAAATCACCTTCCTTGAGGAGAGGTATGATGGTGCGTGTGGCCTTTTCTATAAATGAAATGTCTGGTTGGTGATTGCTGTTAAATGGGGTCGGTACTACAATCAAGTAAGTATCTGAGACAACTGGTGTTGTACGGGCATAAAACTTTTTGGCAGAGATTACGTCTTTCAGCATGGTTTCCATCATAGGTTCTATGATGTGTAATTTTCCTTGATTGGTTGTATCGACAATTTTTTGGTTAATATCAACTCCTATTACATCAAGACCAGCTTGAGCAGTTATAATAGCGGTGGGAAGACCTATGTAGCCTAATCCCATAAAGCACACTTTCATTTTTCTTCGTTCTTTTATGTTTTTATATTCTCGTAAAACGTATCAATTTGTGTTTTATTGTCCCAATATGTTTTTGATAATCTCTACAATTCGCTTGCTTGCTTGTCCATCTCCATAAGGATTGTTGGCTTTGCTCATGAGATTGTACGAATGGTCATCAAGTATCAATTGCGACACTCCGTCAACAATTATTTGGTAATTGGCTCCAACCAGCTTCACTGTTCCTGCCAAAACCGCCTCTGGTCGTTCGGTAGTATCGCGCATCACTAATACTGGCTTACCCAAGCTGGGCGCTTCTTCCTGAACACCTCCGCTGTC